>JAHELQ010000698.1 GCA_024644125.1 Candidatus Aminicenantota bacterium
TTAAGATTCATTATTCTGAAGATGATAAACCTCGATTGCTAGACAAACTATTTTCCAAAAAAGACAAAAACGAAAAAATAAAAGGCGAGATACAAAAGCTTCAAGCGACTCTAGAAAATAAATGCTCTTTCTTGCTGCTGGAAGAATTGATTCCCGTACGCATGGACGATGTGATCGACTGGATGACCGACCATCATCTCTACGAGAACCTAAGCGCCCGCAAACGAAAGGCCGAAGAAATATTCGTCCGGCTCGATAAATCGAATGGAAAACTCTATATGGAGAAGCTTGAGATTGAACTCAAAAAAATTGTAAACGAAAATCGCTCGGTAGACGAGGAGGTGGTATTATGCTGAAAGAACTAAATTTTAATCTCTATAAGGGGGATGGCGAGACCATAACCGAGAGGAATGTGGCGATCCCCGAGTTTGAGGCGCATGAGGAATTGGATGATCCGCGGAGGTACATCGCCTCAAAAGGCCTCCGTCACGCCGTCAACGTGGCGATAACATTAGGCCAGCCGCTCCTGGTCACCGGCGAACCGGGAACCGGCAAAACCCAGTTGGCCGCCAGCGTCGCTCACGAGCTGGGTCTTCCACAATTGAATTTTTATACGAAAACGACTTCCACTGCCAGCGACCTCTTTTACCAATACGACGCGCTGCGCCGTTTCCAGGACGCCAACATGGGGGAGAAAAAGCAGACCCGCATCGACGATTACATCGAGTATCAGGCGCTGGGAAACGCGATCCTACTCTCGTTGCCGCCGGAAGAGGCAAATCAATATCTCCCAAAACACTTGCAGAACAAAGGCCCCACCCGCTCCATAGTCTTGATCGACGAAATCGACAAAGCCCCCCGCGACCTGCCCAACGACATCCTCAACGAGATCGAGTCGATGTCGTTTACCGTCAAGGAGTCGGGGAAAACATTCAAGGCCGAAAAAAAATTCCACCCCATTATAATTCTCACCAGCAATTCCGAAAAAAATCTCCCCGACGCCTTCCTCCGCCGCTGCGTGTTTTACCACATCGACTTCCCTTCCAGGGACGAGCTTTCCGCGATTGTCGATAAACGCTTCAACGGGCGCTCCGATTTCGCGCCCGGTTTTGTCGAAAAGGCGATCCAAAAATTCATGGAGATCCGAAGCTTACCCCTCAAGAAAAAACCCGCCACCGCCGAGTTCCTCAATTGGATCACGATCCTCCAGGCCAAGAAAATAGACTTCAATAACCCCAAAGACGGCCAGGCCGAAGCCTGGATGCTAAGCTTCTCGATACTGGCCAAAAACAGCGATGATCTAAAACGTATCAAAAAGGACATTAAAGAAGCCATAGCAAACTAGATGACAAACGAGACAGACAATTCCAGCCTGCCCCTCCTCTTTGAAGACTTCCTGCGCCTCCTCCAACGGCAGGGGTTCATCGTCGGTATCGGCCACCGCCTCCGCCTCCACCAGATCCTAAACCGCCTGGACCCCAAAACAGAACCCAACGGCCTAAAATTCATCCTCTGCCCCATCTTCGCCACCACCCCCAAGCAGCAACACCAATTCTACCTCCTCTTCGATTCCCTTTTCCAACACATCTCGGGATTGTCTAATAAAAAGAAGGAAGATGAATCCCTCCAGCAAGATCTGGACGATAAATCCACAACACCCCCAAAATGGCGATATATCTTACTGGGAGTGTTATCTGTTTTGCTAATCGCCATTGTATCCTACCAGTTGGGAAAAAGCGATCACACTATAATAAACCCCAACACCAACAATCAAACAGGAACGAGACCGGTAAATAACACCGGCAATCAAGGGACGACAGCCACACCGGATACACCCGATAAAAAAGTAGATAATCCAAATCAAGCACAGGACGATCCCTACAATAAAAAAGAAACTCCCCGGGAAGTAACCGATTATTTAGTCCGCAAAAAATTACTCCAATTCCGCTGGATCGCGATCTTATTGCCGTTGCTTATCTGGGGCATGTTCGAACTGTACAAATTCCGCCGCCGGCAACTGATCATCCAAAAACAAAAGACAAAAAAACCACCCTATACATGGCCCCTCGACGTCAAAGCCCCGGACTCGCTCCTCAAAGGAGAACATGACTTCATTCAGGCCTCCCGCCTTTTGCGACGCCGCATCCAAAGTGATATCAGCCGATTGGATGTGCACACCACCATCACAAAAACCATCGAAAAAGGCGGCCTTCTCGACACCCACTACCGGAACCTCACCGCACCGCCCGAATACCTCCTGCTCATCGACCATCCCACCTACCGCAACCACGACTCCGGCCTCTGGAAAACCATTGCCGACGCCCTGAACCAGGAAGGCCTGTTCGTCACCCGCTATTTCTTCGAAACCGACCCCAGAATTTGCTTCAAAACCCCAAACGGCCCCCGCGAATACCTGGCGGACATCAAACACAAATACAGCGATCACCGCCTCATCATCATCAGCGACGGCGATTCCCTACTCGATCCCATCTCCGGCCATTTAGACGACTGGACCAACCTATTCCAGACCTGGTACCGACGTTCCCTTCTCACCACAATCCCCCCAAAAAACTGGGGCTACAGA
>JAHELQ010000699.1 GCA_024644125.1 Candidatus Aminicenantota bacterium
TCTTTTGTTTGACAATGGCTCTGAAATAGGGCATGGCGCCCCATTCCTGGGCCAGGGCTTTGATATCCTCCAATTCGTCGATGTTTTGTTTCATGACTGTGGTGGAAGCGCATACGAACAGACCATGCTTGAGGGCGTTCTCCACCGCCCGGCGCGCCGCGTCCAACGTGTGGGACGCGCCCCGTATCCTGTCGTTTTTTTCAGGATTCGCGCTGTCGAAACTGACGAAGACGTGGCTCATGCCACAATCGGCGCAAAAATGGGCGAATGTGTTGTCGAATAAAACGCCGTTGGTGATGATGGCCTGGAAGTATCCCTGCTCGCCGCAATATTCGATGATGTCCCGGATGTCCTGGCGGCAGGTGGGTTCGCCGCCGAACCAGATGTAGACTCCGTGACGATCCTGGCTTCGCAGCGAGGATTCGAGATTGTCGATGATCTCGATCCATTGGCGGCTGGAGAGTTCCCGCCGGCTGGTAGGCGAACTGGCGGCGCAATGGAGGCAGTGCTGGTTGCAGCGGTCGGTCAGATACATGGCGAAATGGATATTGCCGGGATGAAACGCTTTGCCGAAGGATTCCCATGAGGCGCGGTATTGCTCGTTGATTTGTCGCAAGCGAATATACCTCGCGATGTCGATTCCCAATGCTTCAAGATTTTGTTTGGTTTCCGCCTGGAATGGCCTGGGTGTGATGTCGAAGATGGCGGTCACCAGGTCGGCCTGGTTGACATGGGAGGCGTTTCTCTGCCGGCATTTTTTTTCCGCCGCCTCCCGGAGCATGGGCTTCACCATGGATCTGAACGCCCGGGGAATCGTTTCTATCATTTTTCCGTATAGTTCTGACACCAGTGGTTCCCAATCCATATCATTCCTCCTCGATTTTGTGGCGAACGGGCGTCATGTTGGCACTGCCTGTGTTCCCTCCATCATCATCTTGATCATGGTTCCGGTGTAATCATTTTCGATTTTGATATAATGATCCTTACGCCCTGGGGTGATGCTATAGATGAACATCCTATCCGGGCTGACGATGGGGACTTCGCGGGTGTACTTCTCCAACAAAGGGTGAAGATAGGTGGGCACATTCTCCGCGCCGCCGGCCGCCATTCCCATGCAGAGCCGTTCGGCGTGAGGGGATTGCCAATTGAATGTGGGATAGATTGTGACCGCGTATTTGCAATGATCCAGCAATTGCCGGTCGGGTATGCGCAGGCCTAATTCGCCGATCATTTTTTCGATCTTGCCTGTGGTGGCATTTCCCGGTTCGCGGATCATGAAGTAGATATTGGCGCTCTGGTGGCGGTAGTCCAGTGCGAACAAGCTCATGTATTGGAGTTGATGGCGGAAAAAATAGTCCTGGTGATTCCGGATGCTGTCGGGAAGCGAGGGTAGGGCGAACGCTTCTTCCACCGGCCGGGGTGTTTGCAAAAAGGCCCAGATTTTTGTCAATCCCCGGCTCACCTCCAGATCGACGCCGTATCCCAGAAGCGGATATTGGGCGCGGATCTCGTCCAGGAAGCCGTCGATGGGGTCTCCCCTGGGGACGATGAACCCTTCGGCCCGGGCAATGGAGTACGGATCGTGGGGGCGGTCGAATTCCACATATCTGACCGACAAACCCCGTTCTCTACCGGGTTTTGTATTGGTGACGAACGTTACCGCCGATCCGCAATAAAAATCGCGATATGCGTCGAGAATCCCGCGGATCAGATCTTTGTCGTATGATACTTCCGCGATATCCGCAGCCTCGATGATATGACCGGTCATACGGTCTAAAAATTCCCGTTGTCCTGGGTTTGTATTCATTATTTCACCTCGTGTGCATGTTGAAGGTCGTTCTCATGCCAACAATAAGAAAAGGAGGCAAAAAAATCTCCGGTTTCGTTTTCGGCGTGTACCCGGCAGCCGCCGCCGCATAATTCAAGGTGATGGCATTGGCCGCACCGGCCGTTGCGCTTGCGGTCGCGGATATCGCGAAAGAGCCGGGACTCCATGATCTCGCCGAAATCCTCTTTGAGCACATTCCCCAATGTCAATTGCGAAGGGTAATCGCAGGGGAACACATCGCCGTTGATATCGATGCCGGAGATGGTGCGGCAGGCCTGGCAGCCGACGCCCCATTCGAGGGCTGTCATCTCGGTGTCGTTCAATGGTTGCTCCATGAAGGGGGTCATATCGTAGAGCGAAAAAATCGGCAAGGTACCTGCCTGTCCCTTGCGGATCCGTTCCACTGCTTCCTGGTATTTGAATTCATAAAACCGTTTGTAATCTGCGGAAGAGAGGCCGATACCGTCCCAATTTTTGGCGGCGTTGCGCTGCTTGATCACCGCCCGGAAATAGGGGACCCCGCCCCAGTCCTCGATCAATGCCTTGATATCCTCCAACTCATCGATGTTCTGTTTCATGACGGTGGTTGTCACCACCACTAAAAAACCATGAGCGACCGCAATCTTGATCGCTTTTTCAGAAGCTTTGAAGGCTCCCGGCACACCGCGGATCATGTCGGCTTTTTCAGGAACCGTACTGTCCAGGCTGACGAAGACATGGCTCATGTTGTGGGTGGCGCAATGGGCCGCCAACTTT
>JAHELQ010000180.1 GCA_024644125.1 Candidatus Aminicenantota bacterium
TGCATCGGCGATCGCCTCTTCTCGATCCGCAAGTTGCAAACCTAATTCAAAGATGCCGGAGATCTGGCTCCTGAATTCAAATCCCGGGCATCAGGAGTGAGAACGAAGGATCGCTAGCATCAAAGCTTCGATGCCAGCATCCATTGCCCGGTTGAAGGAAGCGTAGATGGAAGGGATCGATCTACCTCATCTTCGGTAAGAAGCGTCGATCGAGGCTTCGATGGGGGCTTCGAGTAGCGATGCTAGAGATAAATCTTCAAATTTGATGATAATCTGCCGGAATATGTAGTTGAACGAAGCCCGGTTCGACCGACGATGTTTACAATCATGCAAAAATTTTAGTCCATCATATAATCCGCCTGTCCCCGAGGCTTTTCGAGGCTTTACATTCAAGATAAACATGGCATGAAAAATCAATAAAGGGAAGATGGGATTGATTGGCGCTTACAATACTTCTCTTTGAAAAAAAAAAGATGGAAAGTTCGGAAGCAGACTATAAGCCGGGTTCTGTCGTGAAGAATCATTTATCTAGTCCCGCCGTCGCCGGCGGAATCGAGCGGCTAACCCAAAGGATTGACCGGGACCGTCTTAGCACCTTTTGTTTAGCCTTGCTCCGGATGGGGTTTGCCTCAGTTCCTGTTGTCGCCAACAGGAACGGTGAGCTCTTACCTCACCTTTTCACTTTCTATTCCCATCGCGGCTACGCCGCAACGGAAACAACCTATTCTCTGTGACACTTTCCTTACCGGCCTCTTTTTGGCCGACAGTTCCGGTTAGGAACCATCCGTCCCTGAGGAGCCCAGACTTTCCTCCTTCACCGTCGGGATTACCCCGGGGTAGAAGGCGATTCTTTATCTGCTTCCGAATTTCCAGGTACTATTATATCAAAAGATTCTATTTTTTTATAGAGGTTACTGCGAGGGAGGTCTATTTCTCTAGCTGTTCTGGCAATGTTGAAATTGAATTCTTTTAATTTTGCTTCGAGAAAGCTCTTTTCCGAGAGATTTTTAAAGTCTTTCCAGAGTTTGACAGAGCTGAAATCTACCGGCGCTTCTGCTCTTGGCGGTTGCATGTTTTCCGGGAGGTCTTCCACGTCGATAATTTTTGAGTCCGACATGATCATCAGCCGCTCTATTAGATTGCGTAGTTCCCGGACATTGCCTTTCCATTCATATGAGGTGAAGCGCTGGATGGCTTTTTCGGAAAAGGATTTCCGCCTGAAATTGTTTTCTTCGGAATAATAATTGACGAAATGGTCTACCAGGATGGGGATGTCCTCGCTCCGCTCCCGCAATGAAGGAGAGTAGATGGGGACCACATTCAAGCGAAAGAAGAGATCTTCGCGGAATTTTTCCTTTTTGATCTCCTCGTCGAGATTTTTATTGGTGGCGGCAATGACCCTGACATCCACTTTTTTGATGTCGGCGGTGCCCACCCGCTGGATTTCCCCCTCTTCCAGTACACGCAACACCTTGGCCTGGGCCTTGAGGCTCAAGTCGCCGATCTCATCCAGAAAGATAGTGCCGTTGTGGGCGCTTTCGAATTTACCTATCTTTTTCTCATAAGCGCCGGTAAACGAGCCTTTTTCGTGACCGAAGAGTTCGCTCTCGATCAATTCTTCCGGGATGGCGGCGCAATTGACCTGCACGAATTTGCAGTTGCTGCGGCGTGACATGTTGTGAATGCTTCTGGCGATCAATTCCTTGCCGGTGCCGCTTTCGCCGGTTATGAGGACTGTGGAGGGGGTTTTGGCCACTTTTTGGATGGTGTTTCTGAGTCGTTCCAACTCTTTGGAGCGGCCGATCAATTGGTATTTTTTTTCGGTGATGTTTTTGAGGGTGTAGTTCTCTTTCAGCAGGTTGACTTTTTCCGCAGCGTTTCTCACTGTCAGCAGGAGTTTGTCTCTGGAGATCGGTTTTTCCAGAAAATCGAACGCGCCGAGTTTGGAGGCCTCTACCGCCTCTTCTATCCCGGAATGGCCGGAAATCATGATGACCTCAGGTAATTCGTCGATTTTTTTCAGACTTTTCAACACCTGGATGCCGTCGAAACCCGGCATTTTTACATCCAGCAATACAATTTCCGGGTGTGTCTTTTTGAATAGTTCGATACCGTCAAGTCCTGTGGCGGCGGTTTCGACATTGTAATCCTCATAGGAAAGAACCATTTTAACGGATTCCAGGATGTTTTTTTCGTCGTCGATTACCAGTACTTTAATGTTTTCCATAGAATATTTATAGCAGATACGGCATTAGATTGCAATTGCCTGGAGAGCCGTAGACCGGGAATATGGGGGTGAAAAAAGTGAGTTATTCCTTAGAATATCCGGGAGGGGCGGTTGACTTTCCATTGTTTTTCTATAAAATGAGTTTTATATTCATTCCATTCAGGAGGAACGCTTAATGAGAAGTTTTTTTTTGATTTGTATGGCTATCGCATTACTAATTGTGAACGTCGCAGCCGAAGGTAGCGATATCAAATTTGTGGGGCTGGGGCAGGTTTGGTTTTCAGTCGGCGATCAGGATATCGAAGCTGCGGATACTTATGGTTTTACCGTACGCAGAATCCGGTTGGCTCCGTCCGGTTCTCTATCGAAAAACATCAAGTGGGGATTCCAATTCGCATGGGACAAGCAGGTGGCGAAAGTACTGGATGCGTATGTTTTGTTTCAACTCAGCGATAATTTCAATGTCAAAGTGGGGCAGTTCGCTCCTCCGGCCGCGAAGTCTGCGGCGTTGACCAATTCGGGGCAGTTGGATTTTGTCGAGCGCGCTTCGATTACATTGCGCTGGGCGGATCATTCCAAGCTCAGCGGTTTGCGGGCGGTGGGTGTCCAGATTGACGGCCAGTTGATGGAAGAGAAATTGTATTGGGCCTTTATGGTGGCCAATCCCCAAACGCTGAAAATTTTCGATCCCTCCATCAATCTTCCTGATTACGAGCAGCAGTCGGGGTTGACCTTCTGGGGGCGCATGGAAGTGAGACCTCTGGAAGGATTGAATTTTGGAGCGTTTTTTGGAACCGGAACCGAAAAAGATATCAGTAACAAAAAGAGTTCTTACGGCGCCCATTTGTTTTATGTGGGAAACCGTTGGAACCTTAAATTGGAGTATATCGCAGGTATTTACGGGCTTGAAGCCAGGGAGACCAAATACAATGGTATCTACTCGGTGGTGGGTTTCAGGGTGTCAAAACCGTTGGAATTGGCGTTCCGCTATGGATTCTACACTCCAAACAATGGCTTTCCCAATCCTCTTGGGGTCAAGAAGTTCAATAACATCACCTTTGGAGCCAATATCTTTTGCAATCACAATATCAAATTCCAGGTCAATTATGTCATTCGGCAGGAGACCATGGACGTAGGCATGGCGGAAATGAGCAACGACTTATTTTACGTGATGTGCCAATACTCGTTTTAATCGATGTTTAATAGCGGGCGCCTGAAGTTGGCGCCCTTTCAATTTTGAAGCGCCTATTTATTCCTTTACCAGATAAATCTTGAGGGGTGGAATATTCAGGAGTTTGCTGCCCCGCGCCTGGCCTAACCGGACAACTTCAAAGTTTTTGAGTGATTTGTCTGTAAGCCAACCGTCCATGGCGGCGATAATCGACGCGCCGGTGGGGGTACACAATTCCTGCTGGATCGGTCCACTGGTCCATGGAATGTGGTGATTTTTGAGAATGTTGGCTGTTGCCGGAGCCGGGACATCCAATACGCCATGGGAAAAGGTGACTGTGCCACCTCCCACCGAGACCGGGGATAAAAGACAGGCGTAAGGACTGATGTCCAGATTTTGGAGCCCGCATACCGCTCCGGTGATATCGATGATGATATCCTGGGCTTCATGGAGGTAGGTGGGATTTTTGGAGTTGGAATGATTGTGCTCCGAATGTTTGTCGTCATGGTGATGATGGTGTAGGTGGGCGAAGCGGCTGTCGGAATGCGCGATTCGTTCTGCTTCCAGGAGGATGTTCAGTATCTGGTAGCCAAAATCCTGGTATACTTCCTTGATATCCAGGTCATCGAATACCTCTTCGAGAATCTGGCGTGCTTTTGTGCCTTCCAGGTGGCCGCTGTCCGGAGATAACTCGATCTTCAGTTGATTGGAGCGGTCATCGGTTTTGTTCAGCGAGATGTTGGCGGTGCCCAGTTTCCCGGCTGCCCTGGTCATTGTCGTGTGCATATAGGAGTAGTCGGCACCTGCGGAAATCAATGCCGCCGTGAACATGTCGCCGGCAATTCCGCCTTTTGGGTCAATCAGTAATTTCATGTTAATTCTTCCATCAATTGATTCATAATTTCAGTCGCTTTTCCCTGTAGGAAAATATCCGTTATCATTGTGGTGTAACTGGACGGTTCGAGGTTGACCTCGATTATTTTACAAAAATTGTTTTTTGCTACATGCGGGATATGGCAGGCAGGCATGACCTGGCCGGTGGTTCCGATAACCAGGAAAACGTCTGCCAGATCGGCTTCACGGAACGATAATGTCCGGGCCGGTTCCGGGATTCCCTCTCCAAAAAAGGTGAAATCCGGTTTCAGAACACCTGAACACTTCGTGCATCGCGGAGGGATATGGTCAACAATCTTTTTTGATGCCGGGATATTCAAGCCGCAGCGGGTGCAACTTAGTGTCTGGGCTGTGCCATGGAATTCATAGACAGTTTTGCTGCCGGCCTCCTGGTGGAGGTTGTCGATATTCTGGGTGACGACTCCTTTGACCAGCCCCATTGCCTCAAGTCTCGCCACTGCGATGTGGGCAGCGTTGGGTTTGGCTTTTCCGAAGAAATCATAAAATATCTCTTTGATTATTTTCCAGGCTTCATCAGGGCGCTGACGAAAATATCCCAATTCCACGCATGATGAATCGTATCTGTTCCATAAGCCGTTTTCGCCGCGAAAGGGAGGAATTCCACTCTCCACCGATATGCCGGCCCCGGTAAATACAGTGGTGTGTTTCGAATTTCGTATGAAATCGGCTGCTTTAATGATATCAGTTTTCACCGTAACGTTTTGTCTCCTTCGTGATGACATATTCTGGGCTTTCAATCGCCGGGTCCTTGAATATCGGTCGTATCCAGGTTACCCTTCGATTCCGGCATCACACATAGTATCAGAATAGTTCATTCTTGTCAAAACAAATATTTCACATTTTCCTGCGATTGTTGACAGTGTGGAATAGTGGAACTATAATTATTTCAATCGTTTTAATTGAAAAAAGGATGCGTATTCTAGATATGGGAAAAAAGAGAAAATTGACCGGCGCTCAGATTTTGTTGCTCTGGATTTTGGTGTTGTATGTGTTGAATCTGGTAGAAGGAATCGTCAATGCCGTTTCCTCCGGAGATTACGAGTCGTTGGTCGCCCGGCTGCTGCCTCTGGCTGTAATCGCTGTCCTGGTGTACCGCGGCCGCGTGTTTTTCAAGGAACGGCGGGAAGAATACCTCAAGGAATTCGAAAAAGGGGGCGAGCATGTGAGTATGAAGGATGCCGCCGTCTTTTCGCTTGCCTATAGCAAAGAGATTTACCGTAATATTCCGGCGGACCGGAAGCCTCTGGTCAAAATCTCCTTTGCCTTGATCGGCATCGCTATGGGAATCATGCTGTTGGAGTCGGGTCTTCACAGTCTCCTGGTGATTTTGTTTGTATTGGCGCTGGTGATGGCCGGTGTGAATTTATTGGTCTGGGTGGTGGGAAGCGAACGGGAGGAGAAAGACCGGATTCAAGTGGAATTGGAGACGGCCCGGCGGATGCAGATGAGTCTGATGCCGACGCAGGATCCGTCCATCAAGGGCTTCGATGTTTCCGGGTATTGCTTGCCGGCTTATGATGTGGGGGGTGATTTGTTCGATTTCGCCTGGTCCGGCAAGGAGCGGAATCAATTGTGCATCGCTGTGGCCGATGTGTCCGGCAAGGGGATGGATGCGGCAATGACGGCGATTTACACCAGCGGGGCGTTTGTGTCGGAAGTTCAGCATGAGGCCGATGTGTTAAATATTATGAAGCATCTCAATTCGGCGGTGTATTCGCGGCAGAACCGTAACCGGTTCGTGTCCATGTTGATGGTGGCGCTGGATATTTCAAAACGGCACATTCATTTTGTCAATGCCGGTCAATCCAGACCGTTGTTATTGAGAGACGGGGCTGTGTCGGTCCTGGCCAGTCCGGGCGCCCGTTTCCCATTGGGAGTCCAAAAGGATCCGGTTTACGAAGTGTCATCGCTGCAATTGTTGGGCGGCGACCGGTTGCTCCTGTACACGGACGGAGTGACCGAAGCCATGGATGAGAAGCAGGAGATGTTCGGCCAGCAGCGGCTGATCGATTTGCTTGTAAGTCTCGGTAGCGGAGATGTTCCGGCTAATCAGATTGTCAGCGGCATCAAAGACGACATCCTGGAATATTCGGCTGCCGGTAGACTTCACGACGATATTACTGTGGTGGCTGTCAATGTGTTGTGATAATGGAGATTCAGGGGCGGCGCGCTTTGACAATTTTCGGTAATTGGGCTAATATAGTTATTGAGAAACGGCGTTTGGGAGCGAAGGAGTGAACGATGACGACGATTGCAGAGACACGTGACTCTCGATTTGTATCTGAACAAGAAATACCGGAGGAGATGCGCCTTCGAAAAATAGAAACCCAATCCAGCTACCTTGTAAATGGTGAGATCCGACAGTGGCATGGTGAATATTACGATATTTTCTCGTCGGTTTTACTGCGAGACGGAGAATCGTTGGCTGCGAAACGGCTAGGGGCGGTTCCATTCATGACGCGGAAGGAATCCCTCGATGCTCTGGAAGCGGCTGTGGAGGCTTATGACCGTGGAATGGGGAGATGGCCCTCCGCTCCCGTGGCAGAGAGAATCGAGGCGGTCGATGAGTTCATCCGGCGGATGGCCGGTCAAAAAGAGGATGTGGTCCGGTTGCTGATGTGGGAGACCGCCAAGACCTACAATGAATCTGAGAATGAATTTGAACGGACGCTGCGGTATATGGAAGATACCGTGGATCATATGCGGCGGATCGATGAGGATAACCGACAGTTTGCCTTCGACGGTGGCTTCTGGGGACAGGTCAGTTACCGTCCCAGCGGGGTTGTGCTCTGCATGGGGCCCAGTAATTATCCTCTGTACGAGACCTATTCATTGCTGATCCCGGCGTTGTTGACTGGAAATACCGTGATATTGAAGTTTCCCCGCGTCGGAGTGTTGTTGCATGGACCTATTGTGCCGGCGATGGCGGATTGTTTTCCTCCAGGTGTGGTCAATACAATATATGGCGACGGCGAAGCTGTGGTAGGCCCAGTGATGGAAAGCGGCAACGTGGATATTTTGGCTTTCATGGGGCCCAGTCAATATGTGGATCGCCTGATTTTGAAGCATCCGGCTCCCCATCGGCTGCATATGGTATTGGGATTGGAAGCAAAAAATCCCGCCATAGTGCTGGAAGATGCCGATCTAGATCTGGCGGTTTCGGAATGTGTCCTGGGAGCGTTGGCATACAATGGGCAACGGTGTGCGGCATTGAAGCTTTTATTTGTACATGAATCGATTGCCGGCGTGTTTCTCGAGCGGTTGCAGGAGCAAGTGTCCGGTATCGCAATCGGCATGCCATGGGAAGAGCATATCAGGATCACTCCATTGGCTGATCCCCAGAGACTCGTATATTTACGGGGATTGGTGGAGGACGCGGTAGGCTATGGGGCCCGTGTTGTCAATCCCGGCGGTGGCGAGATCTCCGGTACTATATTCTATCCGGCGGTTCTTCATCGAGTCGATGAGAGGATGCGGGTATACCGGGAAGAGCAATTCGGTCCAATCATTCCAGTGGCCCAGTTTCGAGATATCGCCGAACCGGTACGTTTTATGAAGGAATCGCGGTTCGGGCAACAGGCCAGTATATTTGGAAAGGATGCCCGGCAAATTTGCAACGTGGCGACTGGAATTCTGAATCAGGTGAGCAGGATCAATATCAATGCCAAATGCCAGCGCGGACCCGACTTGTTCCCATTCAGCGGGAAGAAAGACTCGGGGCAGGGGATGTTTTCCATCCATGACGCGCTGGAATCGTTCGCTTTGAAAACAGTGTTGGCGGCGAAAGACAATCGGGAAAATAGCGACATTAAGGGATTTTTGGAAAAAACGGCCATGTAAGTAGGCTTGATTACCATCCGGCAGGGAGAGTCGGAGGGATGAATGAATCAAACAGATAGGTTTGAATCGTCGGCCTTGAAAGCCAATATGAAGAAGACCGAATTCTCAAAAACAGAATTCAGCGTCGGCGAAACCTGGTTCCTGGAATTGACTGTCGATCGATTCGGCATTCATGAGACGGCTATCGGATTTTTAAGCGAGTTGCACCACCCATACCCCGACATCGACACGGTACTCACAGGATTGCGTAAAATCACCCTCACCGATCTTTGGTATTATAAAAGTTTACCGGATAACGAGCACGTACTCGGTTTCATTGTGGAGCTTTTCCTGCAATTTTTCGCTCTGCAGATGCCCGCGGTCATGAGGGAGCGGGGGGTACGGTCGATGCTGGAATTCCTGGCGGCGTTGACTGGTTCCGATCTGGATGATTCACGGATATTCACCGCAGCCATCACGTGCATCGAGTCGCAACTGGAACTGGACCGGGAGATATATATCCACGCCTCCGCTTTCTTGAAAAAGCTCCCGTCCCCAATGGTCGAAGGCAATGATACCTGTCCCCGGGTTTGCCGGTTGTTGAAAAAGGCCCTGGCGGAAAATCTTGCGTTCTGGCGTGAGAGCCTCAACTTCCAGGAATGGTTCGGTCAATTTCACGGGGGGGGGGATGGGTATGATAGCCCACAATTGATGTCCCTGGTAAACCTGCATTTCCCCCCGGAAACCTTTGAGCTATGGCAGAATCAGATTCGACAGGCGGATACTTTCTCCCAATTGATGGGGATCGCCGATCACGACTATTTCACGGCCCGGTTGCGCGCGTTGGTGGATCAGTTGAATTCCCCGGTCGATAGGGTGTACTTTGTTTTTTACCTATTCCAATCGCCGGGGATGGAAAAATTGCAGGATCACTTATTATGGGACTTGAACCGGGCGCTCCGCCAGTTGAAAGTGGGGGATGATCCCCAGGCGTTTGTCTCTTTTTTGCAGGAGATTTTCGGCTTTTTTAAAAAGATCAGGCGTCTCTATACCGGTACGGTACTGGATTGCATTCTCACATTGGGGAAATATATCTATTCCGAAGGCAATCGCGACGTTATTCAGTTTTTTATTGACCGGGTGATCGATTCAGGTTTTACCGTCCCTGCGCTGCAAGGGATCGGAATAGATTGGCAGATCAAGGTGGATCACAATCATATCAAAAATGTCCGCGTGTGGTTGGAGCTCATCGAGATCGATCCTGTCGTCAACATTAAGCTCCTATCCGCATTGATCATTCATCTCAAGACCGGAGGCGTGTTTATCGCGGATACCGATTTGTTCCA
>JAHELQ010000700.1 GCA_024644125.1 Candidatus Aminicenantota bacterium
ATCGCAATCCAATATATTTAGCAAATACGCCATTCTGGGACAAATTAATGGCGACTTATCCTTATGCAAAATTACAAGCAGCAGGTGAATCGGTCGGATTGAAATCTGGCAAAGCTGGGAATTCTGAAGCAGGACATATGAATATCGGAGCTGGTCGGATTGTGCTTCAGGATGATGTGCGACTTGATTTAGCATTGAAAGATGGTACCTTTTATCATAATGAGGTTTTCTTAGATGTAATCAATGAAATAAAAAAGCGCAGAAAAAAGCTTCATTTAGTAGGCTTATTGACTGAAAAAAGTTCTCATGGGTCAATTGATTATCCTTTGGCGTTGTTACGAATGGCCAAAGAGCATGATTTAAAAGATGTATTTCTGCACCTTATCATTGATGGCCGTAGTACACAACCTGGAAGTGCACCTGAAATGCTGGAAGTATTAGAAAAAACAATTGAAAAGATCGGCATTGGTAAGATAGTATCGGGTATTGGCAGGAAGTATGCACTTGATCGGGATGGTAACTATTCAAGAACAAAATTAGCTTATGAAGCATTAGTAACAGGAACTGGAAAAAAATGTATGTATAAGGGTGGCTTATGATTGAGACAGATAAATTGATGGATCAAACTACTTTTTCCGCAATTCTTTTTGAGAAAATGAAGCTAATAAATGCCGCCATAAAAGAATTGGAAAACTACGAATTTCAATACTGTCTTAACAATCTGATTCCTCAAAACGGATGGGGGAATGTCTGTCTAAAGGACAAAAGCATAATCGAGATTCTTATTAACCAGTATGAATTTTATGAAAGCATCCATATGAAACCAAAGGTGGAAGGATCAATAGTCCTTGATCAAAAAATCGTCACCCTTACAAACATGCTTTTTGTTGGAATTGTTTCGGGAAAGTATGAAATTGAGTGGATTAAAAGATATTTTTATTTTGACGTGAGAGGTTTTTTCTTTCTCCCCCGCACAAATTATTTCAATGAGGAAAACTTAAAACATTTTGGTGGGAAGCCATATGTTTGGTTTGAAAAAAAACAAATACATTTTGAAAAACAGCAGGATATTGGTTACAGGGAATTTAAAGAGGCTAATACCGAAGTAGACAAGGCATTTATTAAATTAATTGAAAAGCTTATTGAAGCAAAAGGCACACCGCTGCTGCTAACGATTGCTGGTCCCACTGCTGCAGGGAAAACTGAAATTGTTGATCGATTGCGCGATCATTTTGAAAAAACTGGAAAGAAAATCACTACGGTTGAAATGGATAATTTTTTTCTCGACCGTGAAATCAGGGAAAAAAAGTCACCTGGAATTGAATCAATGCATTTTGAGTTGTTCAAGACTGCGATGGAAGAAATCATAAACGGAAAGAACGTATTAATCCCTCGATACAATTTCATCAATGCAACATCCAGCCATGATGCCAATGGCAATTTGAGAACAGGTTGCAAAGCACTTGAAATTGAGGCATCCGATATAATTCTTCTTGAAGGTAATTTTCCATTCCACCTAGAAGAGATTTCCCATTTCATTGGAACGATAATTGTTTATTTGACGGATGATGCTATAAGATTAAAACGAAAGTGGAAACGTGATATCGATTATCGAAAAAAATATGAACCTACTTATTTTAGAAATCGTTTTTTTCGCACCCAATATTTAAGGGCAAAACAAATTTATCTACCATTAATGAATGTTTGTGATGTAGTTGTTGATACTACAGGTGCTGCAATATGGATGACTGATGAATTCAAAGATGCCATATTTTCTGTAGAAGACCAGAATAAAATGTGAGATGATTTAATAAACCTTATTGAAAAAGTCTGTTAAAGGAAAATAAATTGAGTTTAACTGGATTAGTAGATTACCATACACACACCGGCGTAACTGTTGATAGTATTGAAACCGAAAAGGCATGCTGTCAAAAGGCTGTGGCATTGGGATTAAGAGAAATAGCATTTACCAACCATATAATTTTGGATAACCCGAATTATTTTATGTCTCCTTCATCTTTGGAACAACACTGGAATAATATTCAGGTTTGCCAGAAAAGTTACCCACAATTAATTATCCGGTTGGGAATCGAAGTGGATTATTTTGAGAATCATGAAGATGAGATTAAATCTACTATCCGACAATATGAAAAAATAATCGGACGCAAATTCGATTTTGTGATGGGTGCAGTCCATTATCTAAGGGGTATTTTTTTTAGTTCTGGACATTACGCGCCATCTTTGTTTGAGTTAGCAAATAAGGCAGCAATTCTGGGTGATTTTTTGCCATTACAAATGATCTATCATGAGTATTTTGATAAAGTATGTAAAGCTGTAGAATCAGGACTTTTTAATAACATTGCTCATATCGATTTAATTAAAAAATACGTCAAAGAGTACTACCCTTATCTACCGTTTAATAAATATAACGAACCGGTTGAAAGGCTAATCCAGTCTTTGATAAAGAATAATGTTGGCATTGAAGTGAACACAAAAGGTCTTATGTTCAAGATGGCCGAATTGTATCCATCACAAGATTTTTTATCAATGTATGTTTCACAAGCTTTCCAGCAAGGA
>JAHELQ010000701.1 GCA_024644125.1 Candidatus Aminicenantota bacterium
CGTCGAATTCCATAAGCGTAACAAACATAGTTACATTGTCACTTCCGGGCAGGGGATTTTGGTGATGGGCGACAAGAGACAGGAAATGAAGGAACGGGATAAATTCACCATCGAGCCCGGTACAAAGTTCCAACTGATCAATCCCACTGCCGATCGTTGGGAATTGAGACTGAAAACCCAGCCTGGTTGGCGGCCCGAGGACGCCTTCTATGTCGTGGGGGACAGGACCATCCCCGGAGCGGATGTGTATTTTGGGATCCATCTCGGCTAAGGCAGGGAAGGGAAGTCAACGTAGGTTTTGAGGTAGGGAGGAGATAGACGGATGAACTTGTCGGGTAATGAGAGGTTGGTCACCGCATGCGGACTTTATTGCGGTAATTGCGCTATTTACAACGGGACCATCGGCGACACGGCGGATCAGTTGAAGCGGTTGCTGGAGTCCCATGGATTGGGTAAGGAGACAATGGCCCACATTCCGGGAACAGATTGGTATGAGGGTTTTGACAGAGGTTTGACCTGGTGCCGGGAGAGCGTCCATTGCGGTGGCTGCCGGTCCGAGGCGCGGTTCAATCCGATGTGTGAACTCCAGAAATGTGTTGTGCAGGAGAAGGGGCTCGATTTTTGTTTCCAGTGTGATCAATTTCCCTGTGATATTCTGGCGAAATTCGAGCAGGAATTCTTTCCCTGCATCGAAACGTTGCGCAAGATAAATGAGACGGGCGTAGCGGAATGGGTCCGGCAACAAGAGGGCAGATAAGCATCAGGCGGTGATTATTTTTGGAGCGCGGATATTTGTTTGACATGATCCGCACAATGGAGACACTGGCGGTAGTCTACTCTGCCCTGGAGTTGGGAATATTTGAATTTCTGGATGGGGACGGGCGCGACTGGAAGAGGTGGTGCCTGAGGGAAGGATATGATACTGAGGCGTTGGAGGCTTTACTCAACGCCTTGACTACCACGGGTTTTTTGACTCGTGAGACGGCCGGCTACCGGTTGTCGGAAAACGGCAGAACGTTCAAGCGGGATCCGTTTCTCGCAGATTATTTAAAGCTGGCAAAAGTGTATACCGTTATGTTCCGTTATCCTGAGCGGGTCAAGAATTTATACCTTCACACCCTTGACGCCGAGGACCTGGAAATAATAACCGCGTTGGGGAAGTACAACGCGGAACCGTTGATCGACCGTTTGTTGGAAGCGATTCCTCCGTTAAAGGATCGACCGCTTCGCGTGTTGGATATGGGGTGCGGGCAAGGGTATCATCTGGCGGCTCTGGCGTCGCAAAATCCTCTTCTGCAATGCCGGGGGCTGGACTGCCAGGAATCGGTCTTGAACCTGGCGCGACAGACGGTCGCGGACCTGGGATTGGCAGGTATCGTTCTTGAATTGGGGGATATGCGGACCGGTGTGATTGGAGATGATCTCGATGTGATTTGCTGTTTTACCGCGCTGCGGGGCATGGGGCCGGATGAGCTCGTGCGATTGGCGCGGCGGATTTACGCCGCTCTTAAGGATGGTGGCTTTTGGGTGGTTCATGAATTTTTTCTCGAAGATTCGCGGCTCGAGCCGGTGGATAATGTGTTTTTTGACATGAAGCTGGCTCTCGCCGCAAAAGGGGGGAGGGTATTGCAACGAAAAGATTTCGAAAAATTCAAGGATGTAGGGTTCGCGGAGTTACGAATGATCCCGTTGGATGATAGGGATGTGCCGGTGCCGGGCAGCGGCTTTTTTATTTACCGCAAGTGACTGGAGGGAGCGATGACGACGGATATTCATATCGCCAGGTATTGGGATCGCATCCAGGGTTCTAAATTCGACTTCAATGGTCTGGCGGAGCGGTTGCACCGGGTCTTCCAGGAGAGGCGGATCCGGCGGGTGTTAGATCTTGGTTGCGGTACCGGTTCGCTGTTGTTGGCATTGGGAGCTATGGGTTATGAGTGTGTGGGCCTGGATATTGACAGTCACATGCTGGCGGAGGCGCGGCGAAAGGCGCAGGCCGCAGGCCAGGAGGTGGCGTTTCTCGATGGGGATTTGCGGCGGCTGGAATTGGAGGGGACTTTTGACGCGGTATTATGCTTCCAGGTGCTGTCGCTTTTGAAGGATAGTGGCGAGATCGAGCAGGCTCTGGAAGGGATGATGGCGGTAATGGAGCCGGAAGGGATCCTGGCCTTCGATGTGTTGGGCAGCCGGAAGGCCAGGTCGGCGCCTCCTCTGTTTATCGATACGGCGTTTCGGACGGAGGAGGGCTCTGTGGTGCGGATGAACCGGATGGCGGCTGCGGATCGGGGGCTTCAGTGGCAGGCGGTTTATTTTTTTCAGGAAAAAGGACAGGTAAAAATGGAGATACGCGATGTTTTGCTCAAAACCTATGGTCGGAAAGAGATTGGCGCGATGTTGCGTCGTCATGGCCTGCGGGCCTTGCGAATGGAGCGGCATGAAGCCGGAGGGCCCGGCAGGCAGAATCTTCAATTTTTGGCGGTGAGGAGTTCTAAATATGAAAAATAGGATTGGGAGTGGCAAGGTGTACGATATCACGATCGCAAACATCTGTTTTGGAGCCAGGGACAATGAAG
>JAHELQ010000181.1 GCA_024644125.1 Candidatus Aminicenantota bacterium
AACTGCTTACCGTCCGGTGTGATGGCCAGATCGAGATTGTAACCGTCGTCGCTGATCTTTTTGACATTGCCGTTCATATCCGCCCGGAAGATGGTGGAGTGCCCCTGATCCCGGCAATTGAAATAAATGTATTCACTGTCGGGTGACCATAAAATCTGGGCCACGGAGCGATCCAGGCTTCCGCTCAACGGGCGGTGGGTTTTCTTCTGCCGGTCAAAGAGCATCAAAACTTCGCGGTCCGCCTCGTATCCCGGTTGTTTCATGGCGGCGTAGGCGATGTAGCGCCCATCGGGGGAATAATGTGGATTGCGGTCCAACGCCGGATTAGCGGTCAATTTGGTTTCACCCGAGGCATCGATACGGCGAAGGAATAGATCGTGATTGGTGCTGATAGCCAGCATCGCGTCATCGTTGCGAGCGAAGCATACCTCGTCGCCTTCAGGCGCCAGGTCGAAGTCATGGTCGCCGGACAACGATACCGGCGGCACATCGGCATCTTCAGGCGTGATGTCCCGCAGCGAACCATCCTTCGCATCCGCCAGGAACAAATGATTGCGTTCATCCCCCAGCCAACGGTCCCATTGCCGGAAAAGCAACCGATCGGTACTACGGGCTTCGCATTTGGGCAATTCGCCTTTTGTCCAATTCTCGATATTCTTCTTGTCTTTGGGCAATACCCTGGAGCCGCATAAAATCCAACGGCCGTCGCGGGACCAGATCGGCGTATGAAGCGAGGTCTCCGAATGGGTCAATTGGCGCGCCTCGCCTCCCGAAAGGGAGATGAGATAGATATTCGAAGCGCCGTTCCGGCCGGATATAAACGCGATGGTTTGCCCGTCGGGGGAAAAACGGGGAGAATGATCCCCTTTGGGCGAAGCGGTCAATTGCCGCATGTCGCCGCCGCCAACCGGCACCAACCAGATATCGCTATTGGAAGAATTTTTCGCCAGATCCCATTCATCCACCGTATACGCGATCCATTTACCGTCCGGCGAAATTTGCGGATCCGCCACATCTTTGACCCGGTACAAATCTTCGGGAGCGAATGGTCGCCTCCCCTCCCCCATTACCAATCCAATAAAAAGGGACAAAACGATAACACCCAATATATAATGTCTCATAAAAACCCTCTCTTATTAAGTTGAACAGGCTCTCGCCCTTTTGAATTCATATATTTATGATAATCAACCGGGAAAATAATTTCAACTGCAAACAGAACTAAAATTAATATAAAATTAACATCCGGATGGTACAATACGTTGTATCACAAAGTTGGAGATATTAATGGAAAAGAAAAAAGTATTATTTATTTGCATACACAATTCCGCCCGCAGTCAAATGGCGGAGGCTTTTTTGAAAAAATACGGCGGCGACCGTTTCCTGGTGGAGAGCGCCGGATTGGAAGCGGGAACACTCAACCCCGTCGTGGTTCAGGTGATGAAGGAAGTCGGCATCGATATCTCCCAGAACAAGACCGACAATGTGTTCGATTTTTTCAAAGCCGGGAAGTTGTACGACTATGTCATCACCGTGTGCGACGCCGCCAGCGCCGAACGTTGCCCGGTGTTTCCCGGTGTGTCCCAACGGCTTCATTGGGGATTCCCCGATCCATCCTCGTTTGTAGGCGGCGAGGAGGAGATACTCGATCGAACCCGTCAGGTGAGAGACCGCATCGAAGAACAGGTCAAGAGCTGGCTCACCGCGCTCGACCGCTGATCCGCGGGTCTCTTCACCGCCAGGCTAGCTTCTACCGGTAAGCCCTCACCAGAAGCATCCGTTCCAGGTAGCGATTCCGCGCCACCAGGCGGTTCACCTCGTAGTGCATATCCCGCAAATACCGCCGGGTCCGGCTGTAGTCGCGGCGGCTCGCGCCCCGGTACGCCATATGCCTCTCCGTCCGCCGGATATTTCTCATCAACACCTGAATCTGCTTCTCATTGCGGCGAATCTCACGCATCACATGCCTGCGGTTTTGCCGGAAATCGAGATCATCGTGAATTCCATATTCAAATTCATATTTATGCGATCTGTACCGATTGTCGTCATCATACGCCGACCCACCGTAACGCCTCTGCGCTTGAAGGGGTACCGCGAAAAAGGCAAATCCCAGGCCAACCACCACCATCCACAACATCATCTTCTTCATCGTCATCTTTTTCATCATATCCTCCTACCCAATACAGAGCAACTCCCATGCCAACCCCAATCCCCAAAAACCGTCCCATTTTTAGGACACCCCCCGAAGCACGTTTTGGTTTTAGACTCGAAACAGCGTTATATCTTTCTGGGAGGCCGATCGCATTTGTGAAGTATTTGCTTGCGCATGTTATTTTTTTTAGATATAATTGTACCTCAAAGTTATTTTTTTAACCTTTTTGGTAGTATGAATGTAGCTCATGTTGCTACAAAAAAATACGAAAATGGAGGAAATTACAAGTGAAAAAAAAAATGAACCTGGCCTACCTTCGGAAATCAGAGAATGGGTTAGCAAATTCTGAACAGCTCCATATCAAAGGCGGTCTTTGTACTGAATGCTCAACCAGTTGGGATGGATCAAAACAGATGAGAAAAATTGATGACACAGATCCCTGCCCATGCGATTCTATCTTTTTCGAGTTCGGGATCGCCTGGGGTTGATTTATAATTAGTCCTAAAATCCACGAAAGCCCTTGAGAAATTGCATTGATCCCTCTCGGGGGCTCTCGATAAATGTTTCTATGGGATATAAAACAAAAGCTCATATGTTACAAGCGAGAGGAGATTTTCCGATGAAGTATCAATTTTTCGCGGGAATGATATTGTTGTTACTTTTCTGTTTTGATTGTTTATTTTGTGATACGAGAGAAAAATCCATTTTATCAGGATTATATAAAACTGGGCAGATTCAATTGATTGCAGACTTCGAACTGGGAGTGGATAGTTTTTTAAACCATATTGATACAAAGATGCTTGCTTCCAGCGCTTTTAATAAAAACGGGGACATTTTTTTAAGCGATTTATTTTCAAATAATATCAAAGTAATTAATTCTTCAGGGAAATTTAAATCACATTTCGGTAAAACAGGAAAAGGACCTGGTGATTTAGATGGCCCCTTTAGTCTTGATTTTGTAAACAATACGCTTGTCGTATATGAATTAGGAAACAGAAGATTTTCAGTGTTCAACGCTGACGGCACATTTATAAGTCATTTAAAATTCAAAAAAAAGACAATTGTTGAAGGTTTCAAATTACTAGCCGGTGGAGAGTTTGTTATTGAAACGATAAGATATGCTCAAGAGCGAGAAACCTTATATCAAGTGAGATCTTTAGTGCTGTATTCAAAGGATTTTGAACTTATAAATGAATTGTTTCAAAAGAAGTATATCTTTAAAAAAATAATTCCGAATTACGAGGCGAAATTCGTTTCTTATCCTTTTCAACCTGAATTATTGTGGGATGTGCTTCCCGGAAACAAAGTCGTATTTGCCAGCTCTGATCATTATGAGATTCAGATTCACAATATAAACACAAGGAGCACCAAAAAGTTTTATATTGACTGGAAAAAGAAAAAAATATCTCCCGAGGACAAAGACCACTATTTTAAATCTATACTTTCGTTTTCTAAATCTGGCAAAATGACCAGAGGAGCAAACCCAACAATAAAAAAACATACAGAGTTTCCAGAATTCAAGCCACTCTTTGGAAAAATTTTTTGTGATCACGAAGGGAATATTTTGGTTTTTCCATATTCCAAATTTTCCAAAAAAAGTGTCTCCTCCTTTGATGCCTTCACTTCTTCGGGGAAATTCATCGGCAATGTTAAAATTTCTTATGATAGAATTTTTGATCCCACCCGCCTGGTGGCGTATCCAGGCCACGTATTCCTGAATTTAGTCGAAAATGGCGAAGAAGAGAGCGTATTGATAAAATACAAAGTTCGTCTGAAATAACACGGGACTCATAAATGAAAGACAGTCAAACTCAATTTCTATATACTCGATCCCAGAATGGATTTGATTACCTATATTCGTCACGGATGCCTCAAATCATTCTGATTAATCCAATTTTCAAATACATTCTTGATAAAATATCTGAAATCGAAAGCTGGGATGAGTGGATTAATCAATCTTGCCCTGAAGAAGTGGAAATAGAACCCCAGATGAAAATTTCTAAAGATCGATTGGAATATTACTATAGATACTATCTTTTTCTAAAAGAAAACGAATATTTTGAAAATGCCGGCAAATCGAAACTTTCTGATTATAGAATTGATCAAGAGGTAGTGGAAACAAATTTGGCGGAAACAGAGCAGATATCTTTTGAAGTAACAGATAAGTGCAATCTCAAATGTAGATACTGTGGATATGGCGAACTTTACTGTGGATATGACAAAAGAAAAGGAAAGAATTTGAGTCCCCAAACAGCGCTAAACTTTTTAGATTACTGTCTTGAAAAAATTTCCTCTACAAACAGGTATCAAACTAATAAAAAATGTGCGATCTCTTTTTATGGAGGTGAGCCGCTACTAAATGTTGGACTTATAAAAAAAATTGTCGAACGAGTGAAGCAAAAAAAGATCCCAAGGGAAAATTACTTTTTCAATATGACAACCAATGGTACTTTATTGGACCAGCACATAGATTTTTTAATGGAAAATGATTTTATGATAGGCATTAGCCTCGATGGAAATGAAAGGCACAATACCTATAGAATTTTTCCCGATGGGCGACAATCTTATCAAAAGGTTCTCGAAAATATAAAAAAAATAGAAATTGAATCCCCAGATTACTTTGATAATCGAGTCCACTTTTTATCTGTTCTTCACAAAAAAAACAATAAAGAAGAGGTCTCGGATTTTTTTAAAAAGCGTTTCAACAAGGAAGTATTTGCGTCTAATATAAGTGACTTTAATATAAATCCCCTCAAAAAGAACGAGTTTGCTGAAATTAACGGATCTTCAATTCAAAAAAATAGCGATTTACCTCAGGATATCTCCCCAGAAAGTAAACCTCTGCCCGATATGGCTGATTCGGGAAAGCTAAAGAGATTTATCTCAAAAAACACTGGATTTGTGTTTCATAAATACGACCAAATACTTAATCGATATCCAAATAAAATTGTAGTTTTAACCGGCACATGCGGTCCTTTTCAGAAGAGGATTTTTCTAACGGTGAATGGGAAGATTTTGCCCTGCGAAAAAGTTGGACAGGATCAATATCTAGGAATGGCTTCTGATGGGCGCATTGATATTGATTTTAATAAAGTAGCCGAACATTATAATTTCCTGTATAAAAAGTTGGGGAATTTGTGCGATACTTGTTATAACAGTAAATATTGTATGAAGTGCCTATTTTTCCTTTTAGGCGAAAATGACAAAGACATCAAGTGTAATGAGTATATGAGTGAAGCGGAATATCGCAATTATTTCTCTTATAATATTTCAATTCTGGAGAGATTTCCCCAACTTTACGCTAAAATTCTACGTCATACCCGGATTCACTAAGATGAGAAGGCATCGATGAATTTGCTTAAAATATTTGAACAATCGAGTGTTGGAAAGAAATTCTGGTTATTTATTCATCCATACGTTTATATAAGTGTCAAAAAAAAGCATGCTATTCTATACAATGCGTTGAACGGATTTTTTTTAGAATATAGAGATGATCCTTGCATGCTTGATCTTTTGAAGCGTTTGAATTCAGACAAAAGCCTCTATGTGATTGGAGTAAAACCTGATGCCCTCACTCCCAAATTATTAGACTTTGTGGGGAAATTAAGAAATTCTTTTTCCGGGGATATTATGGAAGCGAGGGATGAAGACAAAAAACCTATTAATTTTAAACCAATCCCAAGTATCCAGAAAAGCTTAGAAGACTTAACGACTACCGAAAAGAAAAGTAAGCAGTTGGCAAAGGATAATATCCAGGAATATCTAAATATTCTTTCCCTATTTCTGACAAGCAAATGCAATCAAAATTGTAAGCTCTGTTCTCACGCATTCAAGCAATGTATGCATTGTTATTCAAAAAAAGGAACTGTATCGGAACTACCATTAAAATCAATTGAAAAGCTACTCAATGACACGCGGTCCAGCAATCTCTCGAAACTAAATATCCTGGGTGGAAATATTTTCAATTATTCCCGACTCATTGAATTAGTTCGAATGCTGAATGATAATAATCTAAAGAAAGAATATTTTGTTCATATTAAACATTTAGCCGACCATTGTTCTGAATTGGAATTATTGTCAGGTGGCAATTGCCGGGTTAATGTCCTCATACACTTTTCTGAATGGTTTCAGGGGACAACAGAAACAATTCAAAAGCTTCAAAAGATAGGACTGGAAATCAACCTCCATTTTCTGGTGGAAGAAGAAGCGAATCTGGAGGA
This sequence comes from Candidatus Aminicenantota bacterium, assembly GCA_024644125.1. GTDB lineage: Bacteria > Acidobacteriota > Aminicenantia > UBA2199 > UBA2199 > JAHELQ01. The sequence continues at coordinate 6,370 of JAHELQ010000181.1, forward strand.
GATCGAGATCTTTCTCAACAAGGTTCCTGAGCTCTCTGAGCATATACATTTGGTTCCTTTTTACAATGGCAAGAATATAGATTTTTTCAAAGAGGTAGTTTTTCTTACTCAGGAATCAATCGCAGGCGCCCAACCTTCGATGAAGGAGATTTTTTCGCGTCAAACAATTAACTCTATGTGTTTCAAACATCTATTCGTGCGCTGGGACGGTGCTGTATTCTCCAATATGAATCATAAAAAAATAGGCGATATTCATTCGAATAGCATTTATATGATTATGGATAAAGAGCTAAACAAAGGACATTCCTGGACAAAATTGAGGAAAAATGTGACCCCATGCAAAAGTTGTCCATTTCATGCACTTTGTCCCCCCATCGACAATTACGAATATGTATTAAAGCGTTATAATTTATGCCATATTATGTAGGAAAACCGAAAAGACCATCGGATGTCCATTTCATGACCTTTTAACGCCAGATGTTTTAATTGTCGTTGGAAATGAGGGGAAATACATTTAAATTAGCTGAATGCATTTTTTGAAAGAAAGGGAAACAAAAAATGACCAAACATGAGCTTCTTGAAATTTTGAAGAACCCTGAGAACTCCGGCATACAATACAAATGCGACATTGTTGAGAATTTTAAGCTGGCGAAGGAATTGGTGGCGTTTGCCAATTTGCGAGGGAGCTGGATGCCGAACTGCGCGAAATCAGTTGCTCAAGGATGTGATGCGGGATTATGGTTATCTGGAGCACATGGGCCTGGGGATTCCCAGAAAGATCATCAAGGGCATGCTGGAACATAACGGCACGCAGCCGGATTTGGTGCAGGAAGAGGAGCGGTTTATAGTAAGACTGTGGCGGTGAAGGGGAGAGGCTGCTCAGGGAAGCGAGAAATCCTGGTTGTGTATTGCGCTGTATTTCCAGAGCGATTCTTTCAGGAGACTGTTCCAACTAGTTCGAGCAACTTATTCCTAAAATAAACAAAACTCGGAGAAGCATTAGTCAAGACATCCATGTGAGGACTAATTTTTTCAGCCCAGTGAGATTTCTCTGCCCCGACAGCCTGCCAGCCTTTGGCGGAAATTGCGGTTGCGCCTCCTTTATATACTGCATCTGCCAGGCGCTCCCAGGTGCCGCAAATGGAATCGTTCACGTATGCCTTCAAGACAGTATCTTCGGCCTTTGGATAAACAGATGTGACTGCCGAAATGTCGCCCAAGAACCAGGCTTCGCCCTCTTCGATGGCAATGCAAAATCTTGTTTCCGGTTTGGGATTGCAGGCATTTAGAATATTGAGCGCTTTCTTGCCAGCAGGCTTTTGACAAGAGGATCGTCACTGGCTCTGCGTATGGTAGAAAATCCATCCTGCCCTTTTTCAAGGATCCACACTTCCTCAGGTTCCAGGGCGTCTACAAAATACGGCTGGTGAGTCGTGATAACAACCTGCGAACCACCAGTTCGACCTGTGGCATGCTCACGGAATTCCCTGGCTAAAGACTCAAGAAGCTTGTGATACAATCCATTCTCTGGTTCTTCGATACATAAAAACGGTGGTGGTGTAGGATCTTCGAGCAACAAGAGGTAAGCAAAGACTTTCAGTGTACCATCGGACATTTGTTGCGAATAAAATGGATCTTGAAAACCTCTATCATTGAAACGGAGCAACAACCTCCCGTCATTGGTTTTTTCAGTGTCTATTTTATCTATACCCGGAATCTTCTGGGCAATTTTGTTCAGTATAACTTAAAAACGTTTAGGGTGTTCACGCTCCATAAACTGAACGACATTCCCAAGATTATCCCCGTAAATATTGAGATGTTTTTGTGGGCCGGCAAGTGGTAGACTACGCGCTGCATCAGGTGTGAAATAGCTAAGTTCAATAAACCGCCGAAACGCCGAAATCCTGGGATGTTGCTTTAGGGATCCCAGAGTGGCAATACCAAACTTTCGCAAATCTTCTAGTTCGACAACCTCTGTTTCCCTGGATTCTTCTGTTTCTCCAGATTTTGTCGATTCCATCAACCCCAAAAGATCGAAATCACCCTTGGCCTCATCAATCTGACGCCCCACTTGCTCTCCCTTCCAGACTACCCCTTTCCCACTATCAAGAACTAGAAAAGAAAATGGCCAGCCATGCTTTTGGCCTTTACGCCGCTGCCTGAGACGTTCCTTCAGAACATATGGCCGGCCTGTCTTATCTAGATCGATCGAAAGTTCATAGGTAATCGGTCGGGCATTCCCATCTTCTTTGTAGTAAATTTCGAATTCAATCGGCCCCGTTGCTCCTTGAGACAAAATCTTTCCATATCCGCCGCGACCTCGCACGTCGCACGCTTCCTCGACACCAGATTTGAGACAATCCGCTAGAAAGCCAAATGCATCGAATAGAGTACTCTTACCTACTCCATTCTTACCGATTACTGCAGTCATTGGTGAAAGAGGCTCTGCATCCTGCTGATTCCCGTTGAAACTACGGGGCGGAGGAGCGGTTTATAGTAAGGCTGTGGCGGTGAGGGGTTGGAGGTCTTTGAGCAGGCGCTCGTGGCTGGTGTAGAGGAGGGCGTGGAAACCGAGGGTCGAGGCGCCGTCTACGTTTTTTTGGATGTCGTCGATGTAGATGCATTGGTCGGGGGAAAGGCGGAGTTTGGTTGTCATGTCGAGGTAGATTTTGGGGTCGGGCTTCATGGCTTTGACCTGGTACGAGACGCTGACCGCATCGAACGAGAGGAAGATGGCGGAGGGCTTGATGGCGTGCTCGAAGTGCCATTCGTTGGTGTTGGAGAGAAGACCGAGCTTGTATAGGGGTTTGAGGCTGTGAATCAAACGATGGGTCGATTCGATGGGCGAAAAAATGTCGCAGAAGCGGTCGATGAAATCCTGCTTCGAGATGTCGAGGGCGGCAAGCTCTTTGATTTGCAGGAAGAACTGGTCGGAAGTGATGAGGCCGGTCTCGTATTGGAGATGGAGATCGGTGGAATGGTAGACCTGGCTTTCCAATTCTTCGCGCGATTTTCTGCTGAAGGGAAGGATATGATCGAGCAAGAGGCGGTTGTCGAAGCGGGCGATGACGTTGCCGTAATCGAAAATGA
>JAHELQ010000182.1 GCA_024644125.1 Candidatus Aminicenantota bacterium
CTGGATCTGCAATTGCAAAAACAAATGGTTACCGCCATTCAAATGGAATTCCCCGGGCACAACTTAATTTTTGAGGAAGGGGACAGGCAATGGTTCGACAACAGCTCCAACTACACCTGGGTCATCGATCCCATCGACGGTACCTCCAATTTCGCATCCGGTAAAAAAGAATATGGATCTTCAATCGGATTGATGCGGGACGGTGAATTTATAGCGGCCCTTGTATCATTCCCGGCGTACGGAGAGACCTTTGAGGGTTACCTGGAACGCGGGTTACTGTGTAATGGCAATCCCTTTGAGGTAGCGCGGGATGTCCCTGACACAAAAGATGTCATCCTTTGCTCCAGGTCATTTCCCAGGCTGGGAGGCGCCTTTTCCGTGCGAGGTTACAATCCTCGCTTTTACTATTGCGCCACCTACAGCCTGATGCGGGTATTGAAAGGGAAGGCGTCGATGTTTTTAGCCGTAAACACAAATCTCTATGATGTCGGGCCGATGGCGTTTCTTTTGAAATTGGCGGGGCATGGCTTATTCGGTCGTAATGGTCAACCGCTCGCCTTTGAGCCTCGGCCTGTGAAAATCCCTTTTTTTTTAGCGGTGAATTCCCGGTTCAGACCGGATGAGTTCCTGACAATAATTGGAGAAAATCTCAATGGAAGCTAAAGATATAATCGCAAGAAAACTGGCTGAAAAATATTGGCTCAGGGAACTGGCGCATCCAGAACCCGGCAATCTCTCGTTGACGCCCCATCCAGGTCCGGAGCAAACATACGGCGCATTGGAATTGTTGTTTCCCCAGAGCATTTCGAGAGTGATTGCCCAACGGTTTGAAGGGAAAAATAGCGATGCCAGTCAATTCCTATTTTTTTTATCGGTGTTCAGAATTTTATATTGCACTTATTCTAATTGCGAAGATGCGATAGTCGCGACGCCGGATGTGCGGTTTTTTGGCCTGTCGGAGGATCCCTCGCGGCTACTGTTTCTACGCGGCAAGATGGACCGGAATCTCTCCTTCAGAGAATTTATGGTACGGGAGCAGAAGATCCTGTTGGAAGCGTTCAAGCATCATGATTTCGATTATCCCCAATTTATCGACCGCTTCCGGCACAACAATTTAGGAGATACACGGAATCTCTTGCATCTGGGATTCTTCTTCGACCTGTTCAATACCGGAGCCAACCCCCTGGACGAAGTGTCTCTAGTGCTGAAGATTGAGAGCATGGGATCCGCGGATGGAGCGACGCGGGTATCACTCAGGTTTCCCGCTTCAATTGACCGGAGCATCTATCACTATTTTTTGGAGAATTATTTTTATCTTGCTGAGTATTGTATCTATAACGCCGATACTCTCATCGGCGATCTCGACGCTATCAACCCTGCGCAGAGGAAAGCGGTGATGGAATTGGGGGCGCCACAGGAGGAGGTTCCGCTCTTCGATACAGTGGCGGATATGTTCGCTCGCGTGGCTAACCAGGTACCGGACCGAGTGGCCGTCGAGATGAATGACCGGTCGTTGACGTATGGTGAATTGGATCTTCACACCAATCGTTGGGCCACCTGGCTCAAAAACAAAGGGGTATCGGCGGATGTGATTGTGGCGGTTTTGATGGAGCGGTCCCTCGACATGATTGTGGCGACGTTGGCGGTATTAAAGGCCGGCGGCGTTTATCTGGCTATTGATTGCACCTATCCCGAGTACCGGATTCTGTCGATCTTGAATGATAGCGATGCCCGGCTTTTACTGGTGGATGACGCGGTGTTGGAACGGTTTTCTTTTTCCACCCTTCAAGATTGGGGTACTGTCCATGCCGTTCCGCAACGGACAGCCGAACGGCCCTTAGGGGATTTTGAGCGATTGCCGCTACCGGATCGCAGTCTGGTGAATTATGAAGCCTACGGAAAGTTTATCGGCCTCGCCATGGTGAAGAACGCCATCGCCATGCAAGCCACACGCGGTTGTCCGTTTAAGTGTGAGTATTGCCACAGGGTTTGGCCCCGGAACCATTCGATGCGGTCCGCGGAGAATATTTTCGCGGAGGTGCTGTTTTTCTACAAGTTGGGCGTCAGGCAGTTCGCCTTTATCGATGATATCTTCAACTTCGAAATCGAGAACAGCACGCGTTTTTTCCGGTTGATTCTAGAGCACGAACTCGACATCCAGTTGTTCTTTACCAATGGGGTGAGGGGAGACATCTTGACTGAGGATTACATCGATTTGATGTTCGAAGCGGGGACAGTCAATATCGGAGTGGCCCTCGAAACCGCTTCGCCGCGGTTGCAAAAACTATTGGGGAAAAATTTAAACCTGGACCGCTTCCGGCGCAATGTCGAATATATCTGCGCAAATTATCCCAATGTCATTTTAGATCTCACCTCCATGCACGGTTTGCCGACTGAAACTGAAGAAGAGGCGATGATGACGCTCGATTTTATCAAGAGCCTCAAATGGGTGCATTTCCCTTACGCGTTTGTGCTCAAAATTCACCCTAACACAGGTATCGGCCGCATCGCGTTGGAGAAGGGAATCCCCGCCGACGCCATCATGAAGTCCATGAATTTCGCGTATCATGATATCCCGGAGACGTTGCCCTTCCCCAAACGATTTGCCCAGGAGTACAAGGCCCGTTTTATGAACGAATATTTTCTTCTCAAAGAGCGGCTGCTACACGTACTGCCGTATCAAATGAAAATCGCCACCGAAGATGAGCTAGTGCAAAAATACAACAATTACCTACCGATCGAAATTCGCAAATTTTCGGATATCCTTCATTATGCAGGTATTTCTCTGGACGAGTTCGGGCCGGTGGAGTTTCTGGAAGAACACCATCGTTATGTTCCGCGCTTGAATGAAAAAATCATTTCGGCCATGACTGTGAAGGTGGAGTCGCCTCAAGCGTTCCGGATTCTGTTGATGGACCTTTCGGACCTGTTTAGCGGAAAAAAGCAAGATATCCTGCATGGGGAAATTGTGGAGCCTCTTGGGCTGATGTACCTGGCCACTTATCTGAAACAGGAATTGGGTGGGCGTATCACGGTGAAAGTAATCAAAGCGCGAGTGGATTTTGATGATTACCATGCTCTGAAAAGCATTTTAGAGGAATTCGCGCCAGATCTCCTGGGTATTCGTTCCCTGTCCTATTATAAAGATTTTTTCCATCACACCATATCGTCGATCCGGGAGTGGGGCGTCGAAGTTCCCATCGTTTCCGGCGGTCCCTATGCCACTCTCGATTATCCCAATATGTTGCAAGATCCGGAAGTAAGTCTGGCGGTTTTGGGCGAAGGGGAATACACGTTTGCGGAATTGGTGAAGGCGATGATGGAGTGCGATCGCGCGCTTCCTCCAGATGAGGAACTGGCTAAGATCGCGGGCATCGCGTTTGTACCTGCGCGACAGCGTCTTCTCTTGAAGCGGAGGCGACGCAGGATTTATTCCTTCGAGAACGTGTCTCCCGGGACCGCGGCGCTTCAGGGGAATTCCTCTTGCAATGATTTCACCCTGGACGATGCCGCATTCATGATTTACACCTCCGGTTCCACCGGCAAACCCAAAGGTATCCTTCAAACCCATCGTTGTCTCGCCAATGTGGTGACCCGTCAAGTTGAATATGGCGGTTTTGAAGGCGGGTTGCGGGTGTTACAGTATTCATCGGTTGGTTTCGATGTGTTTATCGCCCATGAATTATTATTTTCGCTGGTATCGGGAGGAACTCTGACGGTCCTGAGCGACGAACTGCGCAAAAATCTTGTATTACTGGGGGACTATGTCGTGCGCCGCGCCATTCAGTGGGCGTTTTTACCTGCTTCGGTATTGAAGACCATTATCGATCTCTCGCCTGAGTTGCGGGAAAAAAGCGGGGCATTGCGGCATCTGGTGTCTGCCGGCGAGCAATTGAATCTCAACAATCAGTTGATCGCCTATTTGCTGGCCAATCCCCATATCAAACTCCACAATTTCTACGGTCCTTCGGAAACTCACAACGCATCGAATCACATGTTGGATCCATCTTGCGATGCAGTCGATGTCGAACAATCCATCGGTACTCCCGCTGTCAATGTCTGGATCTATCTGCTGTCGGAAGCGATGGGTCCTGTTCCCATGGGAGTTGCCGGCGAAGTTTTCATCGGTGGGTCGGGTCTCGCAAGGGGATATCTTAACGACCCCGAACTCACCCACGAAAAATTTATCCCCAATCCATTCCGTCCCGGGGAAAAAATGTACAAAACCGGCGATCGCGCGTGCTGGCAACCGGATGGCACCTTGCAATTCCTTGGCCGTCTGGATAACCAGGTGAAAATCCGCGCTCAACGTATCGAACCGGGCGAAATTGTGAAACGGTTGTTGAGGTACCGCGGCGTGGACGAAGCTGTGGTAGTTGTCAGGGAAGCGCCAGATGGGGAACACTATCTGGCCGCCTACCTGAAAAGCGCAGTTGCCTGGAATCCCCAGGAGATTCGAGAATACCTTGGTTTTTATTTTCCTGATTACATGATTCCGGCCTTCATCGTCTCTATCGCTACGATCCCCCTTACCCCAAATGGCAAAGTGGATACCCGGGCATTGCCGGATCCCCGGCAACCGCAGGCCCAATCGCGCAAAGCCCCGGAAAATGAATTGGAAAAGACTCTGCTCGCAATCTGGGCGGATGTGCTGGGGCTGCAAAATGAATCCATCGGCACGGACGCGAACTTTTTCGAATTGGGAGGCCACTCCTTGAAAGCCACAGTCTTGATATCGAGAATTTATCGTCTTTTTGGCGTTAAGGTCACTCTGGGCGAGGTATTCAAGGATCCTACCATCCAGGGGATTGCCCGTCTCTTGCAGGAGAAAGGGACTGGCCAATTTATCTCGATTTCACCGGTGGAACAGCGGGAATACTATCCCCTCTCCTCCTCCCAGAAGCGGATGTACATCGTGAACCAGTTGGATCCTCAAAATCTAGGATACAATATGCCTTCAATCATGTTGTTGCAAGGAGATCTGGATATGGCAAGATTGAAGCGGGCGTTTGAAGGTGTAATTCAAAGGCAAGAAGGCTTACGGACAGCTTTTGTCGCCATCGACGGTCAGCCGGTACAGCGGATTCTCCAGAACGTTGAAATCGCTATCGAATTCATCGACCTGGAAGAGGCGATCGCCGTCTATTGCGAGGAAAACGAGAAGAGTTTGGTGGAAGAATTGGTCAAGACGTTCGTCGTTCCCTTTCATCTGGACCATCCGCCCCTAATGCGCCTGCAAGTGGTTAAAATCAAAGGGGACAGGCACATCCTTCTCGCCGACATTCACCACATCGCCGGCGATGGTGTTTCGGTGAGTGTCATCATCCGCGAGTTCACCGCCCTCTACAATGGCGTGTCCTTGCCCCCTTTGAGGTTGCAATACAAGGATTTCGCCGTGTGGCAGAACGGAATGCTGCAAGGTGAAGATATTCGTAAGCAGGAGAAATTCTGGCTGGACCAGTTCGACACCGGAGTACCGGTGTTGTCTTTCCCCACCGATTTCCCCCGTCCTGGGAAAATGAGTTTCACCGGCAAACATCTGGTTTTCGAATTACCACCTCACAAGGCGAAGGATCTCAAACGCCTTGCCCGTCGTTACGACGCCACACTCTTCATGATCTTATTGGCGATCTACAATGTCCTTCTTCATAAATACACCGGGCAGGAAGACATCGTCGTGGGAAGCGCCAGCGCCGGCCGCCGCCACCCGGATACCGCACACATTGTCGGTGTTTTTCTCAATACCCTCGCCATGCGCAACCAACCCCGCGGGGGTATGATATTTGAAGACTTCCTGGCGAAGGTCAGGGAGAATTGTCTCGGAGCCTTCGAAAACCAGGATTACCAGTTCGAGGAATTGGTGGATAAGTTGAACATAAAACGGGATCTCAGTCGTAACCCATTGTTCGATACCATGTTCAACCTTCACAATATGCAAAAGACGGAGATAGAGCTCGAAAACCTCACGCTAAGCCGCTTTCCCCTGGATCATAGCGGAGTGAAATTCGATTTCAAACTCATGGCCGAGGAGGACGGCGGGAGGCTGGTCTTTGATCTGGAATATGTATCTCTCCTATACAAGCCCGCCACAATGGAGAGGTTCAGGGATAACTTTTTAAAAATCATAGGCACCGTGATTGGGAATCCGGCGATAGCCATCGGTCGCATCGAATTTCTGGAACAGGAAGGGAAGCTGCGGATGGTGGATGAATTCAACGAAGATATGGATATGGATTTTTAAAACGGAGTTGCGCCATGAAACAACAACGAACGCTTCAATCCAGATTGCAAGATAGCTTCCGGGAGCATGAACACCGCATCGCTATTCGCCACATGGAGACCGCCTTGCCCTACCGGGATTTGGACCGGCATTCCTCCCTGATTGCCCATTGGCTTATTGAAATGGGGGTACCTGTTGGATCCGCCGTCGGATTATTGCTTGAAGACCGGGTAGGGCTGATCGCCTGTATCCTGGGAGTTATCAAGGCCGGTTGCGTTTTTGTCCCTCTGGATTTTTACTACCCCGGCGCCCGCACCCGCTCCATGTTGGATGTGGCGGACCTCTCTCTTGTAATCACCGAAGACACGAATCTGAGTCGCGTGAAAGCTATCACCTGCCACTTGAACCGGCGCCTGGATATCGTCACCATCAGAAAGAAATTTTATCTGAACCACAAACTCTGCCTCGAATTGCACGAAGACTTATATAAACTTTCCGAAGCTGAAAAAACCCGTTACAAACGCCAGATCCTGCTGGACGGCTGGGGGCTCGAGGGACAGGAACGGTTGAAGCGCTCTGTCGTGTTTGTGGCCGGGGCTGGAGGCAGCGGTTCGCCATTAATTCAACAATTGGCCTTGTGCGGCTTCGGCACCATTATTGTGTGCGATTTCGACGAGGTGGAGTTATCCAATCTAAATCGACAATCCCTACACGACGACACCCGCGTTGGAATGAACAAGGCGCTGTCTGCCAAACTGACGGTAGAGCGAATGAATCCCAATGTGACAGTTATCGCCCGGACTGAAAAAATCACCCGTGAGAATGTCTTTGATCTGGTGGGGAAGGCGGAGATCATCTTTGACAATGTGGATAGTCTGGAAACCAAATCGGTGTTGGGCGAATGCGCGGTTCATCTTGGGATTCCTCATATCATCTCCTCCATGATCCATATCAATTCTTATGCGTGTGTGTTTCACGCCCCTCACACCCCTTGTTTCCATTGCCTCTACGATACAGACAAAATTGAAGACATCGCTCGCGCCAAAACGAACTCACGCCACTACGAAGTGATTCCAAACTCGGTGGCCTCCCCGTCCCTGTATTTGAGCACTGGCTTCGCGGTGGGCGAAGCGGTAAAAATTTTGCTTGGAATGGGCAAACCAGCCTACAATGTCTACCTGCATTTCAACCAATACGGCGAGGCAGCCATAGCCTCCACCAACGGCTACCGCCAGATCACCTATCCCTTCAACACTCATTTTCGCCGGCTGGCGGCAAAGCAGGGATTTGATTGGGATGCAGGCTGGAATGGGCGCCTGGTCGAAGAGATCGCAATCGAGCCCGATCCTGACTGTCCGGTATGCGGTCAACTGCGGCTTAAAGAGAAGGAGCTTCCGGGAGATAATTATTCTGAATTTTCAGATATGACAGCGGACGTTTCCGGCGTACCCTACTGCGAAGACGATCGCATCAACATTTACTTTACATCCGGCACCACCGGAAAGCCCAGGGCTGTGGTGGGGCGTAACGAGAGCCTCCTCCATTTTATCACCTGGGAAATCGGCGAATTTGGACTGAAGCCCGGTTGCCGGGTAAGTCAACTTACTCCGCAATGTCATGATCCATTCTTGCGAGATATTTTCGTTCCGTTATGTTGCGGAGGCACCATCTGTATCCCCGACTCGAGGGAAACACTTCTGGACGGCCGCCGTTTGAAGCAATGGCTCGACGTTTCAAAAGTCAACCTGGTGCATTGCACACCCAGTTTGTTCAAACTTGTCACTAACGAAGGCCTGGGACCGGAGAATTTTAAAGAACTGCGATATGTCTTACTGGCCGGCGAACGGGTGGAAGCGCGGGATCTCAAATCATGGTACGACACGATTGGGAGCAGGATCGAACTGGTCAATGTCTATGGGCCTACCGAGACAACACTTGCCAAGTTGTTCTACCGCATCTCCCCATCGGATGCCGAACGGGAAAATATCCCCATCGGCAAACCTATTCGCGGCAGCAAAGTGGTGTTGATGGATTCCGGGGGCAATCTATGCGGCGTAGGACAGGTCGGGGAGATTGTCATTCGAACGCCGTTTCGCAGCCACGGGTATTGCAACGATCCCGAAGCCACGGCTCGGAAATTTATCCCCAATCCCTTTGGAAGCGATCCCTCCGATCTGGTGTACTGCACCGGTGATCTGGCGAAAATGAACGATGACGGCGATATCGAGTTCATCGGCCGTAAAGACCGGCAAATCAAGATTCGTGGCTTCCGGGTGGAATTGGAGGGGATCGAGCACACCCTGCGCCGTCATCCGGCGGTCAAAGACGCGGTGGTGCTTGCCCGGGTAACGGGGACAGGCAACATGATTTTGGTGGCATATGTGGTGCCCCGCCCCAGTTGCGACGGATCGCCGGAAGACTGGATCGCCTCTTTAAAAAAAGACGCAGCGCAAGAACTTCCCGATTATATGATTCCTTCGTTTTTTGTTTCTCTGGATGAGTTTCCTCTCAATGCCAATAAAAAAATAGATTATAATGCCCTGCCTGATCCCGATGACACTGAGCGCCGGGGATTTGTGGCCCCTGAGACAGCGGATGAACGATCTCTGGCTGCTATCTGGTCCGATGTGCTTGGTATCGGCCGTATCGGCGCCGCAGATGGATTTCTTGATATGGGAGGCAATTCCCTGAATGCCATGAACCTGGCGACTCGGGTGTTTGGGGAGTTCGGTGTGACTATTCCATTGCATAAAATATTCGAAAATCCCACTATCCGCGTTATGGCCACATGGATAACCGAGCCGGGAGTAAAGACTGTCGCGCGCATCGAACCTGTGGAAAAACAGGAATACTATCCCCTCTCCAGTGCTCAAAAGCGGATGTATTTACTCAAAGAATTCAACGGAGCCGGAGATATCTCCTACAATATGCCCAAACCGCTTCTCTTTGAAGGGGTGCTAGACCGGGAGCGTATCGAGCGGGCGTTCGCCCGGCTGGCCCTGCGGCACGAAGCCCTGCGGACCTATTTTAAATCGGTTGACGGCGAACCGTTTCAATTTATCGCAAACCATCTGGATTTCTCTCTTCAGTATGTCGAGGCCGCTGAAGATGATAATCTCGCGCGCAGGCATATCCTGCCCTTCGATCTTGAATCGGCGCCGCTATTCCGGGTGATATTGATCAAAACCGGCGAATGTCGCCACCTGTTGTTATTTGATATCCATCACATCATATCCG
>JAHELQ010000702.1 GCA_024644125.1 Candidatus Aminicenantota bacterium
TTGGAATAAATAGCCCTATCATATGACGTTGTACATTGTTCCTGTTCCCATCGGAAACCTTGGGGATATAACGCTGCGCGCCGTTGAAGTATTAAAATCCGTCGATTTTATCGTTGCGGAGGATACCAGGTATTCTCTCAAGTTATTGAATCATCTGGCAATTCAAAAGCCGCTTTATAGTTACTACAAACCAAAAGAGCAGGAAAAGGCGGAGAAGATTCTCTCGATGTTGGCGACAAAAAATGCCGCTATTATCACCGATTGCGGTACGCCGCTGGTGTCCGACCCGGGCTTCGTCCTGGTGAAAAAAGCTATTGCCGCAGGCATCCAGGTAATCTCTCTTCCGGGCCCCACAGCATTCGTTCCCGCTCTGGTGGGGTCTGGGATCGACCCGACCCGCTTCTTGTTTCTGGGTTTTCCCCCCCGGAAAAAAAACGAATTGGAGAAATCCCTGAAGGAATTGTCGGGTCTACCTTATACTCTGGTGTTTTACGAGTCTCCCCGCCGGTGCTTCGATTTTCTGCGGGCGGCGGCGGATGTCCTGGGAGACCGTGATTTCTCCATTGCCAAAGAATTATCGAAAAAACACGAAACCTTTATTCGCGGTAATCTAAAAGATCTGGAATCCCGGCTGGAGAAGGAGACGATCCTCGGCGAAGTGGTGGTAGTAATCGCAGGCAATTACGATGGGTCGCCGCCTGAGACAGAGCTCCAGCTAAATTCACGCGAAGACATCTTCGCCTATTTTAAAGAGAAACACAATATTTCCCGCAATCACATCAAACAGATCCTTATGAAAAAATAAGGGGAAATGGGAATACCCGTTTTTCCCCCATCCGCGGAATGGTTCATTTACTTGTTTGGCAATAAATGTTATAATGGGTCTTACGATGGGTGACTTCAAGTATATAATTGTGGACGGACTGGTGAAGACCGGAAAAACCAGGTTGGCCAGGATCATTGCCAAAGAGTTTAACGGCCGTCTGATATTGGATAATCGGGAGAATCCTTTTGCCGATGGTTTCTACAAGGCTCTGGAAAAAGGCGAGAACTCCAATTTTTTGAAAACCCAGTTGATTTTTTTGTTGAACCGTTATGCCCAGCAATTGGAAATCACCCAGAAAGGCCTGTTCCACAAGACCACGGTGAGCGACTATATATTCTACCGTGACGGGATTTACGCGCACGCCATTTTAAATGACGAAGATCTCCAGGTATACAAAAAAATGTTTAAATTGTTTAGCGAGAATGTGTGTTCCGCCGATCTGGTTATTTATCTCCAGGTGTCGTTTACGGAGATGCTGCACCGCATTCAGGAATATGGAACCGAACTGGAAAAAAAAGTTCCGACCGAGTATTGGCGCGAAGTTTTTGAAGCTTACAATTACTATTTTTTTAATTTCAAAGGCACTCCTCTTTTGGTGGTGAATATGGAGAAAATCAATCTAGACCGCCAATCGGACATTGATAGCCTGGTAAAGGAAATTCAAAACCATAAAAAGGGAACCATATACTATGCCCCAGCATAATACCGAAAAACGTACAATTCCCGCCATCAAAAAAATGAAGAAAAGGGGAGAAAAAATTTCTGCCCTAACCGCTTATGATTTTCCTACCGCGCAATTGTTGTCGAACGCGGGAATCGATATTATTCTTGTGGGCGATTCTTTGGGAATGGTTGTACAAGGCCGCAAAAACACACTGGCGGTTACCATCGACCATCTGGTGTACCATACCAGTCTCGTGACCCGTGCCGAACCAATCTCGTTAGTGGTGAGCGATATGCCCTACGGATCCTATCATGTCAGCATCGAGCAGACAGTCGAAAACGCGTTGCGTTGCGTAAAAGAAGGCGGCGCCGAAGCTGTGAAAGTGGAGGGAGGCAACAAACGGTTTCCGATGATTGAGGCGTTATTGGATGCTGAGATTCCGGTAATGGGGCATCTTGGTTTGACCCCTCAATCGGTGAATTCTCTTGGCGGTTTCAAGGTACAGGGAAAACTGAAACAAGACGCCCTGCAATTGATCGACGACGCCCTCGAATTGGAACGTCTGGGAGCTTTTTCCATCATTCTTGAATCCATTCCGATGGAATTGGCCAAAGAGGTGACCGAACGGGTATCGATTCCTACTATCGGAATCGGCGCCGGTATTCATTGTGACGGTCAAATTCTGGTTTTCCACGATTTAATGGGATATTCAAGAGGCTATTTACCGAAATTTGTCAGGCAATATGCCGATATCAACCGCATCGCGGGTGAAGCCATCACGCACTATATCGACGACATCCAGAGCCAGGAATTTCCAGGGGCCGAGGAGAGTTATCAATTAAAAAAGGAAATTTCGGAATTATTGAAATGAAACAATTCAATCATATTTCAGATCTTCGCCGTTTTTTAGATTCCCGCAAGGATGATTCCATTGGGTTTGTCCCTACCATGGGTTTTCTCCACGAGGGGCATCTCAGCCTGGTGAGGGAGTGCAAGAAAGCCAACCGTACCGGAATTGTTTCGATATATGTGAATCCAGCCCAGTTCGCTCCCAACGAAGATCTGGACCGGTATCCCAGG
>JAHELQ010000703.1 GCA_024644125.1 Candidatus Aminicenantota bacterium
TACCGGAGCATGTATGGCGACGCCGGCGAATAAATTGTAAGCGGTACTGTTGGGATCCATCTGGTGCAAGAAAAATATCCGCTGCTGCGCCTGCGATTGGGGATAGACATCCCGCTCTTCCACAGGCTCGATCTCCGCCGGAGAAACCGTCAGTATTGACGCAACGGCTCTAGCCATCTCTTCGAGAGTCGCATGACGAAACACCTCGCCGAGAGGGAGTTTCACCTTCAACTCCTGGAGTATCCTCGAAACAAGCACCACCGCCCGAAGAGAATTGCCTCCCAATACGAAGAAATTATCGCGAAGACCCACCTCGCGGCTATCCAGAATACTTGCCCAAATGTCGGCCAGCGTCCGCTCGATTGGATTTACGGGCGGCAGGAATTCACGTTGCGGAAGAAGTTCTGCCGTATCCATCATGGCCAGGGTCTTGCGGTCGATTTTTCCGGTTCCGGTAAGAGGGAGACGATCCACATGGAAGAAGAGCCGGGGAATCATGTAATCGGGCACGTTTCTTTTCAATTGCCTGACCAGCACCGCTTCATCGAGAGCTTCGCCATCCAGGGCCGTGTAATAGGCTATCAACTGATTATCTCCCACCGAATCCTGCTGCGCCACCACCACGCTTTTGCCGATGCCGGCGCAGCGATCCATCATGCCTTCTATCTCAGGAAGTTCGATCCGGAAACCACTCACTTTCACTTGCGAGTCCAGCCTTCCAGCATATTCGATATTGCCGTCAGGAAGTAGGCGCCCCAGATCGCCGCTGCGGTAGACCCTGCCCTCTCCGGTGAGAGGATCTACCGTGAATGCCTCATGTGTCCGCTCGGGATTGTTGAGATAGCCCACCGCCAGATGATCGCTTTTATACACAATCTCGCCGGAGCCGTATACCGGAGCTTCACGGTCATGATCGTCCAGAAGGAGGACCTCGGTTTTGTCTACGGCAAAACCCACTGGCGCGGCTTCGCGCCGCAGGGTCGTCTCCTTGTTCATAAAATATTGCAACGTGAGGGTGGACTCGGTTGGGCCAAGGCCGTTGACCAGGAGGCAATGGTCCGGCAGAAGACGTTGATACCGTTCCACATCCCTGCGCAGAACCGCTTCGCCTCCCAACACCACCAAACGCAGAGAGGGAAACGATGACTGCCCTTCGGGGTCTTTTTCCAATTCATCCAAAAAGTAGCGGTAGACCGTAGGGATGGAGTGATAGATCGTGATTTCCTCCTTCTTGAGCCACTGGGGCAGTTGGTAGAGTCCGCTCTTGATTTCGAAGGGATAGAGGGTGGCGCCATTGAGAAGCGCTCCGTAAATGTCCATTTTGGCGGCATCGAATCCATATGAGGAAAACAACGACAACCGGTCGTGCCCATGGATGTGCAGGGCATTGGTATAGACCCGGCAATGGTGCAATACATTGCGATGATTCTGAACCACCCCTTTTGGGCGGCCGGTGGAACCCGACGTATAAAGAATATAAGCCCATTTTTCTGGATCTACCTCCAATGGAAGATTTTCTTCCGGGAGGTTGGGATCTAACGATGACATATCGATGATAGAGATCCGGCGCTTTGATCCGGCGGTCAATGCCTCGGCGTACCGGTAAAGCGCGCCGACGGTTACCAGCACATCGACGCACGCATCTTCGAGAATCGCCCGCAGCCGGCCTTCGGGATAGGAAGCGTCCAATGGTACATAGGCTGTCCCCGCTTTCAACGTCCCGAGAATTCCAGCCGCCATCTCTGCGCTATGTGGAAACAATAAAGCCGACAACGGCTGAGTCATGTCTTCGTGAAATGTGGTTTGATTCCTGATGGCGTAGGCCAGCCGGTTACTCATCCGGTTAAGTTCATCATAAGTATACGAGATTTCCTCGCAGGCCACGGCCAATTTATCTGGGTTGCGGCGAACCATACTCTCGAAACGCCGGTGCACCGGTTGTTGGATATCCCTTTCCAAAAATGGTTCGAACATGTTGTCGGGGGCGATTCTAGTGCAGGCACGCAACCCCTCTCTCGCCGCGGCTTTCATGATATTGCCGATTTTCATCTCCCCCTCCTATTCCGCAGCCAGGCATTGGGCCAGCACATCCTCGAAGGTGCTTGTGATGTACTGTATTCCATCGCGGTCGAAGAACGATCGCTGAAACAACCAATCCAATATCAATTCCTCCGCCGAAGGCTCGATATAAAGTTCGATAGGGAATTTGGCTTCGAGGCTTTCCTCTATCAGACCCAACCGGCGGCTCCGATTCGGAAACGACGTCCGTTGCCCATTGACATTCAACATATTGAAGGCTGCCTGGAAGCGAGGCATTTCCATCCCCACCTCTTGAACCACCAATTCCAGAGGAAAATGCTGATGCTCCAGCACGTGCATCATTTCATCCCCCACCCGCCGCAGAAACACGTCGAAATCCTCTTCCGGGTCCACTGTAATCCTGAATAACAACGACCCTGTAAAATATCCGACAATACGATCAAGAATATCCCGGTCCCTTCCCGCAGTAATGACGGCGCAGACCAAATCGGCCTGTCGCGTCAGGACCGATAACGCTACATTGAAGGC
>JAHELQ010000704.1 GCA_024644125.1 Candidatus Aminicenantota bacterium
ACGGCAATTTGAAATCCGGAGCGATTTTCTGGAACGGTTCCCCTCCAACCGGCTCGAATGTCACTCTCAATATAGAGTGACGTTGACAAATGGATACGAATGTCTTCTCGAGGATCTCCAAATCAAGACGCCCCCGGATTCGCAACGCTGTGGGATCATTGTACGCTCCTCCAGAAGACTCGAATTGGTGCAGGAACCAGATCCTGCGTTGGGCGCTGGAGAGGGGAAAAGGGCGCGGCTCGCCGCTGGAGGGGACGATCGGAGTTTCCTCTCTCACCTTTATCCCCCTCTTCTTCAATAATTCCTGGAATGCTTTTTGCTTATTCACATTGGTTTCCTATCTGCCACATCTTTTAGGGCCCGCTATTGGGAAAAAACGTCCCGGTAGACGCGCGCGATTTCCTCAACCGTTTCACGGTCGCCCCAGGTTTCCGCTATATATTCAGTGGCCTGGCGGATAGTGGGCCGGGCGAACAATACCTGGATGGGAAAATCTATCTGAAATATCTCCCGCAGTCGCGACGCCAGTTTCGTCGCCAGAAGAGAATGACCTCCAAGCTCAAAAAAGTCTTCATTCACCCCAATCGGCTGAATTCCCAAAATCTCTTGCCATATTTCCGCCACCACCCGTTCCGGTTCCGATGTTGGCTCCAGGAAGGCGCAGCTCAAACCGGGACGTTGGTGACCGGCGATTATATTTTTGCCGGAACCGCCTCGTGGATTCTCTTCCTTTGCGATACCAGTCACCCATTGCCGCAAACGCGCATTCAAGTCTGTGGTAGAAACAATTACCCGCGGAATCCGCCGCAACCGGAGCACCCTCTTCAATACCTCTACCCCCTCGTCAGGAGTGATCGACAATGGGTCGGCATCGCCAGTTCCCCTGTCCTCGAATTGCCAATGGGGCCATCCGACACTCAGCCAACGGGTTCCCGTAGCCCGGTTTTGTTGAATACAAAAAGCGTCCACAAAACAATTGGCAGCGCTATAGGCGAACAGGGTCAAACCGCCAAGCGCAGCCGACAGGGACGAGGTGAGGAGCACAAACCCAGTTTTCCTATGCTGGAACATTTCCGAGAGAATTTCGAGCCCCTTGCAGCGGGCCTGGAATTGAGGCAGGCAATCATCCACAGTCAATTCAGGAATTGTTTTGAAATAACTGCCTCCCATCTCACCGGCGGAATAGAACACGCCGTCGATAGCCCCGAACTTCGCTTCTGCCTTCAATACTGCGTTTTCCATGGCATTTCGATCGCAGGCATCCGCCTCCAGCACAAGGACATCCGCTCCCGCTCCCTCCAATCGCCGGACTGAATCCAATCCTTCAGGTAGACTTCGCCTGCCTACCAATATCAATTTCACCCCTTGCAAACGGGCCAGGAAGCCTGCGATAGTCAAACCGATTTTCCCAAGCCCGCCCACAAGCAAATATACCCCGCCATGTTTCAGCACCGGCGGTTCCCCTTGAAAAGCAGGCAAGCAAAGAGCATCGAAGACTTGCGTCCATCGCTGCCCGTCCCTATAAACAACCGCCTGTTGTGTTGGGGGCGCCAGAATTTCCTCCACTATCGAAGGCATCTGCTCATCCGTACCGATATCGAGAATTCTCCCGGTCATATTGGGAAATTCCTGGGAAACCACCTTGAGGGCGCCTTCGAGTACCGCGAGCTGGGGCGATACCGGGTCTGAACCTTGAATCCTGTAGACTGGCGACGTAATGAACAGGATATCGATGGGATGGAAGAGCCGGCTCTCTACCGCTGCCTGCGCCAAAAACAATACAGGCAACGCCACATCCGCGGGACTGACGTCGCAATTATGAACGAATCCCGAATGCACAATTTTGTCGATGGCGAAATCGCGTTCCTGAAGATCATGGAACAAGCGATCGTAATCATCTCTTGAATGGTAGTTCAGAGTAAAGCCGCCGTTCTCTCCGGCCGAAAATCGATCGGACGCTTCCACCACGATCACGTCGCAATCCCTGGACTTCAATTCCGCAGCCAGGCAGCGCCCCAGAGAGTCGGAACCGGTAAAAAACAAAATACCACACGAGAGAGTCTTCTCTCCCGCGACAGGCAACGCGTCCACAGGCATCGCCCGCTTCCAGGATGGAATATAACACCAATCGTCGATACAATTGCGCGCCGCTCCGCCCCGCTCGCAAACCGCGGAGATCTCCGGCCGTTCGTCAGGACTGAGCCAATAACTCTTTTTTTCGAAAGGGTAAACAGGCAGCGGGATACGATTACGCGCATCGTCATGGTAAAACGATGAAAAATCGATATCAGCCCCGTACAACCACAACCGACTCAAGCCGTCGATAAGCACGTACCCATCGTCAACATCTTTTTGAGGATGCCGTACTAGATCGACGATCCGGTGTCCCTCCCGCCTCTTCTCATGACGTCTGGCAAAAGTGCAGAGGGCGTTGGAGGGTCCCACTTCGACAAATACCGCGGCCTCATTGTCCAGGAGCGCATCCAGAGCATTGGAAAACCGGACAGCCCGGCGAAGTTGTCGCGCCCAATAGCCGGGCGAAACACACTCGGAGTCTTTTATCCAT
>JAHELQ010000705.1 GCA_024644125.1 Candidatus Aminicenantota bacterium
CCCTAGTTATCTTGACGTATAATTAAGTATAATTTATATGAATGGAAAAGGGCAGGCTTTTGAGCCTGCCCTTTTTTTGTTAAAGTTGACAATCCTTTTTAAAAGTGATACATAATATTTTTATAAGAAATTCCTGAATCCAAGGGAGGGCGCAGTTGATGAGACTGGGTGTGCGAGCATTACTGATTATTGTAGTCGTTGTATTTATGTTGCCAGGGCTGACCGCCGCCGACGAGATTTTTGTCCGAGATATTCTGGATAATCCCCAGGATTATTTTAATCAGCAGGTGAATATTCAGGGGACCGTAACCGAGGCGCATCAAGCGTCGGATCCAAATACACGGGGATTTTATTTGTTAATGGATGCGAGCGATAAGAGTATCAAAATTGTGGCCAATACCGTTCCCGAGCTGAAACTCGAATTGTCGGTAACGGCGATTGTCCAGGTGGAGCCGGGAACTCAGGAGCCTTACCTCAGGGAGGTGGCGCGGCGCCCCCTCGATGATTCTCTGCTGGAGAGATACACGAATGGCAGCGCTTTTCCTGGAAAGAAGAATGGATTCTGGGTCACTGTGGCGATACTGGTGGTTTTGATAGTGATCGTTTTGGCGATCTTGTTGATTGTCATATTCAAAAAAACCGATGAGGGCGAAACGGAATCGGAGCAACATGAAGTTGTGGATCCGAATTTAACCAAGCAGGTAAATCTGGATGAACTGGAACAGGAGGTCGGCGCGCTAAAGACCCGTCAAGTACCTACCCGTTTGGCGGAATTGAGAGTGGTTAACGGGAAGTTCGCCGGGAAAAGTTTTCCTATGGGTTTTGAAACGAGAATTGGAAGAATCCATGGAGATATCACTCTCGAGGATGCGTCGGTATCCCGTGAGCACGCGGTTATCGCATTTGTGGAAAAAGGCTATGTACTCAAGAATATCAGCAAGACCAATCCGGCGATACTCAATGGAGAACGGCTGGAAGCCCCAAAATCGTTAAAAGATGGGGATGAAATCGTGCTTGGCATTATCAAGCTAGAATTTAAAATGCTATAACGGATGGCTAAACGTATCGTTATAAATATTCTCGCTGTTTTTCTTCTGTCGAGTGGCGTGTTGCCCGGGCAAGCCATTAAAATAAACCGGGTCAATCTCGAACGTTTCCCTATTATTCGCCTGACGCTGTCGTTCGAGACCGCTTCGGGCGCTGCATTGCCTGTAGATACCAGACATATGGAGATTCTGGAAGGGGATTTGCCGGTGAAAAACGTTCAGGTGCTTGGCGTCGATATGGGCGAACTCCCGGTTTATACTGTCATAGCGCTGGATAAGAGCGGCAGTATGAAGGGTGCGCCAATACAAAAAGCGAAAATCGCGGCTTGTGAATATATTGGTTTGATGACGGGTGACGATCACTGCGCTTATATTGAATTCGACACCCAGGTGACGATTGTTTCAGGATTTTCCCGGGATAAGGGATTATTGACTGGTCATGTCGATGCCACTGTTACTGGAAGCGATACCGCGTTTTTGGATGCGGTCCATAAGGGGATTCTCTTATTGGCGGACGCGCCGGAAGGCGCCGTTAAAATTGTGTTGGCGCTGTCCGATGGACTGGACAACCGGAGCAAATTGCATTCCGAGCTGTTGTTTAAGGCCGCGAATGAGGCCGGGATATTTATCTATACCATCGGATTGGGTTCCCAGGTGGATGAGCCCGCTCTTCGCTGGTTGGCCCACAGCACCAACGGCAACTATTATTTTTCGGCAGATCCTGAGACATTGCCTGATATTTATAAAAATATCTCCACGTTGTTGCACTCGCAATTGCAGGTGGAGTACGAGACATTGTTCCCTATGGATGAAAAATGGCATTCTATTCAAATCAGGGTGCCTTATAGAGGTAAAATTCTCCTGGTCGAACGGCAGTATCTATCGGCAACAGAGTCCAGGATACCAACCGATGTGTTGCGGCGTATTCGCTTTCAGCGGCGAAAGCTGGCACAGGACACCTATTACCTGGAACTCAAAGAAAAACAAAACAGAGAGCGGGTGATCATTATCGCGTTAACCGGCACACTGGGTGTGCTTGTGATGATGCTTGTCCTTGTTTTGTGGAAACGTAGAAAAAAAATATAATTACGGCGGGCGGAAATGGAAGCGGGAATGCGATTGGTAAACATGTTCGGTTTCACTGATATCGGCAGGGTGCGTGAAGAGAACGAAGACAGCTTCTGGTTTCATATTTATGACGATATAGCGGTGGCTGTTGTGGCGGATGGTATGGGGGGGCATATCGGCGGCAAATTGTCTTCGAAGCTGGCGATATCCACTACCAAAGAATTGTTTCAACAAAACCGTGGGCGTATGACGGCTTCCGAATTGGTGGAAGATTGTCTGCTTCTCGGTAATCACAAAATCAGGGAACGTTCGCAGGTGGAATTCGCAGGTAAGAGTATGGGGACCACCTGCACGATGGTCCTGATTGAAACCCGGCAGCCGCCGGGCTTGAAGGAGATTGTCAGAGGTCGCACTCCCCGCAGTTTACCTGAGGAGGATTATTTCCTTGG
>JAHELQ010000183.1 GCA_024644125.1 Candidatus Aminicenantota bacterium
CATCGATGATGGTCTCGCGACGAATCCATCTTCGTTCAGGCGAAGTGGAATTCGTCGGCGCGAAGCGGAATTCGTCGTCGGGAAGCCTGTTGAAGGATGTCTCGATCGAGTATGTTTCGCTTTGCTTGGGATTCGGGATTTGCCTGTCCCCAATGAGGGCCGAAGATGCAATTATCATTCAAATCTGGCATAGGTTATATCTCTTCAATACAAATTCGTAATTGGATATCGATGGACACAAAGCATTATAAGGGCAACGGTTGCATGGCACGACATTTTTTCGCAACTTTCGCCAGCCGCTACCATAATTCAACTCAGTTTCCACAATCGAATAAATATCGGTGGTATTGATATTGCCAATTTTCTGAAGATTCATATTGGAAAAGACAGAGCCATCGCATGATATGGATAACCTTCTAAAATTATTTGTATTTATTAAAGACCGGGAAAAAATTTCCTTCAATGTAGATTTGGCATCGACTATCGATTCGCGGGTCAAGTAGACATAATTCTCAAAGAAATCAATGTTCGCCCCATTAAATATTGGAATTAAAGAGATATCATTCTCATACAAGGGGAACCGTTCCAAAAAATCGGCGATGGTCTCTAGATCTCTACCCGTTTCAATTAAACACATGACTTTGACCTTAACCCCATATCCCTTACATTCTTCGATTATTCCACTCAACTCACAAAAATTAAATGGAGAATGTTCAAGAATATTTAAAAGATTTTTCTCGCCAGACAATAATTTCAGTTTAGAGATATTAGATTTTAAATTTAATCCCTGGATATAATATTCCTTCTGTAATCCACTTTTATCCAATAACCTCACCAATGCTGGGAATTGAGAGTACCGGAAAATATCTCCCCCCAATATTTTTAAATTAGATACATTCCCGGACTTTACTTCATCCATAAGCCTTTTAATAATATCGAGAGATAACTCTTCTCTTTTGCCATTGGAAGAGTGGCAATGATCACATTGGCGAAAAACAAATGAGCAAAAGGTACAGCGCTGGTTACACTCATTATTGATATATACCGCCAGGACATCTAAATAGTCTCGAATACTATCTCTTGCAAGAAGGTTTCTTTTCCCCCGCCCATTTGAAATTAGATCATCGTAACCATATTGGACCCCGGGGATGGGCTTAAAATTAATCGGCTTTGTTTCCCCATAAGATACAGGCATAATATCGCCGGAAAAAGAATCCCTAACCTTTCTAATAAATTGGAGAATGCCCGGTGTCAAAGATCCTTCACCTATCTTAATCACGTAAAGATTCCGATCTGAATTTAATTTTTTTAGCAAACGAATCATTTCTGGATTATTCCGGTAGTCCAATAGAAAGCCATTCAACGTATTATAAAGAATTGCATGGCTGAATTTGACACTTACATAAACATATGGATGTAAATATATCCAGAACTCCTTCTGACTTGTGTTTTTTTTCGAATTCATCGCCATCTCGTCATTGATCTTTATCCTACTGAATACGTGTTCGCCTTAGAAGCTGAGCGTAAAGATGTGGGTATTTCTCCAGCACAGAAATAAATTTTGACATACATTCCAGGTAAGTATCAAAACCAACAAAATTATTGCATTCCGGTTGGTTCCCACTGTTATTCGGCAACAGAAACAAACACTTCTGGCAATATTTACTATTATTGCAGCGATCACATAAATTGCCAAATCCTTTGTATAGATCATCGTAATGTCGAGCGACTCCATCGAAATCGATGTTGACCTTGCCGTTTTTCACCTTTCCCAGTTCATGGAAGTGAGGTACCTTTTCACAAGTCAGTATTTTCCCTCCGGCAGTTAGAAAAACTCTTTTCTGAAAAGGGGAACAGGTTCCTGTCAACACTTTGAGCCTTCCAGAGTACTGATACAACAATTGAGCATATCTATGATAGACATATCCGCTATACTTTCTCATGAAGGTCTTGAGAGTATCATTGATCGTAGGCCTGAGTGTTTTTTTCTTATTTTCTTTACTATCTTCAGATGTAGATTGACGCCCCAATATTTTTTTGAAATTTGCAGCCTGAGTAGCTTTGACATTTACTTCCACTAAGTCTGAGAATAAGACTTCTTTTTTAAACTTGTCTCTAAAGAAATCCGCCACTTTTTTTTTGAATTTTTACTATGAAGAACCGCCACAAAGCTCACATAATCGTTGTAGTAATCTGGAAATTCTTCCTTTAACATCATCACATTGCCCACAATTTTCCCGTATGTACTCTCGCCATTCGGGAACCTTCTAAACGAATTCTGCGTTTCATCTCCATCAAGACTTATGGCAATAAAGAACCGATTCTCTACTAAATATTCAATATGTTTGTCCAGTAAAACTGCGTTCGTCGTCATATTAAAAATGAATTGGGTGTAAATGGACTTGAATTGGTCGATATATTTAACAATCTCTTTGATAAATTCAAAGTTCAGCAAAGGTTCACCCCCATAAAAAGTGACAGCAGTAGAGGTAACCAACCGGTTGCTTGATGCAGATTCTTTTAGTTTCATAATATACGCGATGAAACTCTTTGCTGATTCTAAGGGAAGATCCCTTCCTATTCGGTCCTCATATCCCGAGTACAATTCCCCATAGCCACAGTACTCACATTTCAGATTGCACCGTTCCGTAACTTCAAATGAAATTTGAGGAGTAGCCCGGAGGTTCTCTTTTACAATCTCCGCATCGATATATAAATCTTTCAGACAGGACTTCTTGATATCCTTCAAATACCCATGAGCTTCCAAAAAAAAAGAATACTCTATATAATATTCCAACTCTTTCCTGGACGTCTTTTCCCCTTTTATATCGAGGCAACCAAAATTCTCCAGGCCGTTAACCCAAACTCGCAAATCAACTCCCTCTGCCCTCATATCCAGGACAATTTTGAGTAAGGGATGAATCAACAGGGTCTGGGGAATGTTGGGACTATATAAATATGCATGTTTTCCTTCGGAAATACACGACATGGCTTGCGTCTGCAAATCTATCATTTAACAAATGTAACCCACACTACCCTAATTTATTTCGAAATTAATCAACACGTTTTCGTCATCATCATTCTTGACAAATCCCCAGATATTACGTCTTGATGAGAAACGAATGTTTTTGGGATTCAGTTTTTTATCAGTCTTTATTAGAACCCGCTGGACAAATAAACCGGACCTTTCAAATACGTCAAAAGAGACAACAGCTTCATCATGGAAGGGTTGGTAGGGAAAAACCAGGATATTTCCGTCATAATCGCTGATAATCGCTTTGAATGCCGGTTTGAATTCAGGAAAATCAGTATTGTTCTTGAGGTTTTGATCCGCGCCTTTTCTCACACCTGTGCGACTAAAAAAAAGCAACCGGTCAAAAAATTGTTTCTCATCTTCTGCTGTAACCTTTACCGGGTTATTCGAATGGGAAAAACGGCTAATTTTATCATGTTCGACATCGTGTACCCAAAATTCGTATTTTTCGGAATAGGAATAGACAATTTTTGCCCCGGGCAACACATCCCAACACAATTTTGGTTGAAATGGCATGGGAATCAATCGCGGTTTTGGTTTTGAAATAACCTTTTCTTTCGCTATTTTTCTCTGGAAAAGAGTCCGAATCGGATTAAGGTCAGCCGAACACAACACCAATGTACACTCGCGGCCAAATATTAAGCGATCTTGATAATATTTCTCGAACTCCAATACCAGCATACCATTGTCAAGCAGTTTAATGTCAGTGACATATCTCTTCTCTTTGTAATTGAAGTGTTTTTTGAATAAGCCCTTTTGATTGAAGATCGAGAACCTATTGTTTCCCCGTTCATACACATAAATCAAATCGGCGATGTTGGCCAGCATCGATGGATACAATAGATCGCCAGGTCCCCTGCCCTTTTTCCCAAAAGAAAACTTGAATTTTCCAGATGAATCGACAACTTTGATATTATTCGCATCGTAATCACTTAAATAGATATCTCCAGATACGCTTGTAAAAAAGTAATCCAACCTTTTTACAGCGACGTTATCAGGAAAATTGTCGATTCCGATTTCAAGAATAGGTTGACATTCGATATACCCTCTTTTATATGCCGTTTGCAAACAGCTCAGGTCCTCTGATCCGGGAAAAAGAGCGATTATGTTTACTACAAACAGCAAGAACACCCCCCCGAACACCTGTTTTTTGAATCTTTCTAAATTAACCCTCAATTCAGATCTCCTAATGATTATGATAAAAGATTGAGCAAAGGATCCCCCGCCCTTTGCCCTGAAAAATATCCTGATTTCTTAACTAAAAATACAACCCAAAAGTATAAAAGATCGAGTCACAAGGACAGGGGTCTGGATCAGGTTCAAGCCCTCCCATAAGATTCCGCCCAGGAGCCGTTTCCTCACAAGCGCATTCCACTCCAGCTTTCGAATTGATCATTTTCTCAGGCGGCAATTCGCAACTACGTTTGTTGATAGAAGCTAAATTTATTCGTTTTTTCAATAGTGTCTCCTTTTTTATAATTGAATTAGGAATTTAACATAAAGGAAAAAATAAGTCAAAGCTTCAATTGAAAATTTTCTAGTCATTTTCATGCAGCATCTTCCCAAAGGGAAACCCGAGAAGACAGGCTAGTATGTTTATGACTGGATGATCCAGACCGGCGTATGGGAATCGGAAACATCGATGATGGTCTCGCGACGAATCCATCTTCGTTCAGGCGAAGTGGAATTCGTCGGCGCGAAGCGGAATTCGTCGTCGGGAAGCCTGTTGAAGGATGTCTCGATCGAGTATGTTTCGCTATTGATTCAGCGTGTGTTGCGTTTTTTTTTGTTGGGATTGATTATGATGGAGGGGATGGGAAGCTTCAGATCTCGTTCGGGGCCAGGAAACCGGCGGAAAAAGAAGCATTTGCTCTCGAGTGGATGATCGAGATTGGATCGTTCGAGGAAGTTTCGAACAGGAGGGTTGAATTTGCCTGGACCTCAAGCTTATGTGTGGTATAACCTGGTGGGTATTTATGAGACTTTGTCGCGCGAAGTTGGATTCGGGATTTTCGAAGAAAGATTCGTCACATCAATCACGGGTAAAATGGCAGGTTGGGTGACCGATTTTGCGGGCGATGCCCATTACGCGGTACACTTTTTACAAACCGCGAATCATTTTTGACAATCCGCTACACTCATCAGTAAACCTGCTACACCCGCTGCGCAAACCGCGATACTTCACCGTGGAACCTCGACTCGATACGCTACGGATCCTGCATTTTTGGTCGCAGACGAGGCGAAGCTCCGGTCGAAGGAGAATTCGCCGGGAATGGGAACGATGACTGCTTCGGCGGTCTGCTCGGGAATATCGAGCTTCCGAATGCCGCCCGGGCAACATGGGTTCGGAGATCGTCCTCCCGGTAGTGGGATTAGAGTTTTTGCTTCAGGGCCTGTTCTTTATCCAGTATTTTCAAGATGGGTTCGTCGTCTTCGTCAGTCGCATAGAAGTAGAACAGGTTGTTTTTGATTGCCTTAAGTCTGACGCTATCGGGGAACCGGTGGATTTTTACCAGCCCGGAATCGGGGGATATTATGGCGAAGATCTGTTCGTCGCCATCGTATTCCGGCGACACTTTATGACTGAAGAGTTCGTTGTCGGGGCCGGCCAATAGGGGACCGCCTGAGATGGTCTTGAATTCTGGAAAGGGGAGGTTTTTTTTCCAGAAGTCAATGTCGAACCAACCTTCGGCGATTCCTTGCCGGATACGGGGAAATGAAAGCATGCTTTTCTCCCATGCTTCGACGTCTTTTTTGGTGACTGGCAAACGATCGAAAGGGAGGGGGATTTTTTTGACCGGCGCGCCGTCCAGCGTAAGAACGGAGATGTATTTGTCGTTGTTTTGGCGAACATATATTCTGTCCTGTAGGATGACCCAGTTCAGGTAGTCCCGGTAGGGAAGATTGGGATGCCCTTTCTGTCTGCGATATGCCGAGACATCCGATTCATGGTGGAAAAGTTCCTTGATTTTTTTGCCGGTGTGATCAAATTTTATGACAGCTCGGTAGCTGGAGCTTATTTCGAAACTTCTGTGTTTCCGCCACTTGACATTTTCAACTTGCAAATAGACGTTGCCCTGGCTGTCGAATTGTAAAACGGAGGCGGCCGGCCATTCGGCGCGGTCCAACTGGCAAGGCCAGATCTTGACGAAGTGTCCATCGATTGAAGAAAAAATCGATATTCGCTTGTTTCCCTCAAAAAATTCCGAGACATAGAGGAGAGAATCCTTCGGATCGAGGGCCATTCCCCCAAACCGTTTGATATCCCCGGGTCCCTCCCCTTTCCGCCCGATAAGGAGGAGCTGCTTCCCTTCGGGCGAATATTTGGCGATGTGCTGTTCGTCAATATTGGTATATATATTAAGGGAATCGTCAATCACCAGACTCCACCCCGGTTTTACATCCCGCAATTCTTCCCCCGGCAGTTGCAGTTGGAATTCGCCGATCAGAATAGCGAGCAATACAAATCCAAGTCCGAGACTCCGCTTCATTCAGACATCTCCTTTTCTCCAGAAGTTTCCGTAGATTCCGTTTTTTTGTAACACATCCCGCCGAAAAATTCAATCTAGAGAATTGCTCATAAGATCAAGTAGATTCAACTTAATTCTGGAAAAAACGGAAAGGTTCCGGTTTATGTTATTTTTCGTTATTCCAATCTTCGGCGGTTCTTAGTTTTCCTCCAAAATAGAATCCCATGGCAGTGCCGAAAATTGGCGAAACGATACCGATCCCCCATTTTACGAATTCCAATAAATCCTCGATGGGTTTTACTTTGTACAGCAGTATTACGATGCATGGTAAAATCAACAACGTGGTCAATAAAGCCAAAAGCCATTTTGTCAAATCAGCTCGAGTCTTATCAGGATGCGGAGGTTTTGAACTCACCAATTGTTTTTTGTAGCTCGAATAATAATCAATGTCGTCATCGACTCTAATTTCAGCAAAGATATTTTCATCTTCTCTAATATTATCGTTGGTGTCGATAGTCATCTATTTGTTCCACCATATTAAATCTCGAGTTCTCTCTTCGTTTTTTTCTTTTTATTTTCAAACACAATCACGCTGCCATTTTCTTGTTCTTCAATCGCAATTTTCAAGAGGGCTAGAGCTTTTTTGATTGTATCAGCTTCAGTGGTTTTCATTTGTTTTGCCAATTCACCAAGGTCTTGAGTCGCTTTTTCAGAAAAATCAACTTTTACTCGTCCCATGTTGATTGCCTCCAGTTGAATTTTATGCAAATTACTACATATTATGCATATCCTACTTAATAATATTAATGTATAAACTTTTAATTGTCAATATTTCCCAAATCGAAGGTTCCGAAAATCGAGGCTATCCTGTATATTCGATTTGGTGGTGGCGGAAGCAGTCGATGAGGTGGTCGTTGACCATGCCGGCGGCTTGCATGAAGGCGTAGCAGATGGTGGTGCCCACAAATTTGAAACCCCGGGCTTTGAGATCTTTGCTCATGACGTCGGATTCTTTGGTGCTGGCCGGCAGTTCGGCGAGGGTCTTCCATTGGTTGACGATGGTTTTGTGCCCTGTGAATTGCCAGATGTAGCGGTCGAAGGAATCGAATTCTTTTTGCACTTCCAGGAAGGCCCGGGCGTTGGTGACGGCAGCCCTGACTTTGTGGTTGTTGCGGATGATGCCCTGGTCTTGCAGGAGCGATTGGATCTTCGCCTCGTCGTAGCGGGCCACAACCTCCGGATCGAATTTAGCGAAGGCTTCGCGGAAGTTTTCCCGTTTTTTGAGAATGGTCAACCAACTCAACCCCGCCTGAAACGCGTCCAATACCAAAAACTCAAAGAGCTTACGCTCGTCGTGAACCGGCACGCCCCATTCGGAATCATGGTATTCGATCATGAGAGGATGGTGGTTGGTCCACCCACAACGGATGATTTCTTTGCTTTCCATACAACGAGTATATAGAAGGAAGAGATCGATGTCAATAAAATTGTGGTTGCACCTGAAATTGAATCTGTGCTATGATGGATCCTGGCGACGGGTTTTCGTCGCAGGAATCAAAAATTTATGGAGGAAACCAATGAAAACCAAAAAAATCTCAAAAAAATTAACGCTCCACAAATCCACGGTGGCGCGCCTGAACAGCAATGATCTGAAACGCTTTTTCGGCGGAGCGGAGCAGACAATCAACCCCGTATGCCCCACAGTGAGCTGCGTCTCCTGCAATCCCACCAACTGCGATCCTACCGACTACACCTGCGTGTCGGTAAGAATCTGCCCCATCGACTAACCGGGCTTCGTTGGGTCCGGTGACCGCTAAGATAGGTCCAGATCGATGGTGCCGATCATATAGGTGACGGCGCGGCCCTTGATTTTGACGCGGTCGCCCAGGTATCGGCACAACAATTCGCCTCTACGTTTCGAGATCTGTTCGGCGTGGAGCTCGTTTTTCTGGAGTCGATGGGCCCAATAAGGCACCAGGGTCGTATGGGCCGATCCGGTCACCGGGTCTTCGTTCACCCCTACCGCCGGCGCGAAACACCGGGACACAAAATCCGCCACATTTCCCCGCGCCGTGACAATCACCAGGTGGCTATCGAGTTTCGCCAAACAATCGAAGCGCGGTTTGATGCGGGCGATTTCATCTTCGTGCTCATATACCGCCATATAGTCGCGGGACTTGAAAACCCTCTCGGGCTCTCTGCCAAGGCCGTCTACCAACCGGGGAGGAGTTTCCACCAATTCCGGGGGCGTGGCGGGGAAATCCATTGAGTAGAGATCATCCTCACGCTCAACCACCAACCGGCCGCTTCTGGTGAAGAACTCGATCTTGTCTTTATCATACCCTAAATGCTGAAGCAACACATGGGAAGTGGCCAATGTGGCGTGTCCGCACAAATCCACCTCTGTGGTGGGGGTGAACCATCGCAACCGGAATCCATGCTCCTCAGGCGCAAAAAACGCGGTCTCGGACAGATTGTTTTCCGCGGCGATATGCTGCAAAAGATGGTCGTCCGGCCATTCTTCCAACGGGCACACAGCCGCGGGATTGCCGCCAAAAAGATGATCTGAAAAAGCGTCCACCTGGAATAGTTGTATATTCATCATTCTCCTACTTCCCCAAATACATTCCTGGAAGTCACATTATACATCTATTCCTAGAAAAATGCGAATCAGATATCCCACCAAAAAACTAAACGCCGCAACCCCAAGACTGATACCCGCCATTTCAAAAAACCGTTTGCGAAAATCGAGGTCTTTTGCCACCGCGATGTAATAATTGAAGACAAAGATGATGAGGATGGCGGTGACGATGGTCATGGCCAGGCACAGCAGATAATGGCTAAACAATAGGTAA
>JAHELQ010000706.1 GCA_024644125.1 Candidatus Aminicenantota bacterium
AACCAGGTCCCAACTACAGGAAAAATATTTTAAACGTAGTTTTGCTGAAATATATGACATTTGCAAAAAATTCTACCCTGCCTACGAGATCGAGAAGGCGGAACGGAATCCCAAACATAAAATGAGCCTGGTGTTTAAATGGTATTTTGGCTACACGACGCAGTTGGCGTTGACCGGCGACCCTGAAGAACGGGTGAATTACCAGATCCATTGCGGTCCGTCCCTTGGAGCCTTCAATCAATGGGTGAAAGGCACGGATCTGGAAAATTGGCGGCAACGGAATGTCGATAAAATGGCAGACAGGATTATGGCTGGAACCGCTGAATATCTGTGCCACCGGTATGAAGCGTTTTTGTCGTGAACGGCGACTTAATCATGAATAGACCAGTAGCGATTACAGGAATGGGGATTGTCAGTTCCATCGGGAACGATGTGGCGGAATTCACCCGGGGATTGAGGGAGGGTTTCAACGGCGTCGGCAGGCTGGAATTGAAATTCGGACCGGCGGTTTCTCCGACGGTGGGAGCAATGATCAAGGGATTTTCCGTGGATTCCGCGTTGGCGAAAGCAGAAGGATTTGTCGAGGAATTCGTCAGGGATTTCCGTATTTCTACCCTCCGGGCGCCAATCGGCATCCAGTACTCCGCTGTAACCGCGCTGGAGGCCTGGAGTATGGCGGGACTTCACCGCAAGCCGCCATCGCCTGAAAAAACTGGTGTCATTGTCGGCGGTAGCAACCTGTCCCAGGAGTACACCTTTGGTTTGGCGGAAAAATTCAATGGCAATCCCGTGTATTTGAGTCCCCGATACCCATTGCATTATATGGATACGGATCATGTGGGAACCGTCAGCCACATTTTTGGCGTTCGCGGCGAAGGCTTCACTGTGGGGGGTGCGTCCGCCAGTGGGAGTCTGGCGTTGATCAAGGGGCTCCAATTGATCCGGTTGGGGGAAGTGGATGTTTGCCTGGTGATCGGAGCGACGGCGGGTCTGTCCCCCATGGAGTTGCAAGGATTTTACAATATCGGAGCGATGGGCGGACGGCGCTTCAAGGACAACCCCGAGGAGGCCTGCCGGCCGTTCGATGGCGAGCATGAAGGGTTCATTTACGGACAGGGATGCGGTTGCCTGGTGCTGGAATCTGTCGCTTCCATGGAAGAACGGGGAGGGCAGGCGTTGGCAATGTTATGCGGCGGCGTCCAATGTCTGGACGGAAACTGTTTGTCCAATCCCGATGAGGAGGGGGAAGTGAGAGCTATGACTCGAGCTTTGCGGCAGGCGGGGGTGGACGTTTCGCAGGTGGACTACGTCAATGCCCACGGCACCGCGTCTCCTCTGGGAGATAGGACTGAAATCGCCGCTCTGAAGCGAGTGTTCGGTCCGCATATCGGCAACGTGTGGGTCAATTCCACCAAAAGCCTTACCGGTCACTGTCTGTCGGCGGCGGGTATGATGGAGAGTATCGCGACGGTGATTCAGATGAGGGAACGATTTGTTCATCCTAATTTGAATTTGAGCTGTCCCATTGACGACGGTTGTAGATTTGCCGGGCCAAAAAGTGAACCGGCTGTGATAAAGACAGCGTTGAAAAATTCGTTCGGTTTCGGCGGAATAAACACCAGTCTGGTGTTTCGCGCCGGCTGAACCATTCCGATACATTTTTTAAGGAGAGATACAATGAAAGAATCCGGCAGAAAACAAGAGCATCCTTCGCAGGAGTTTATCTTTAATAATCTCGTTGAAATATTACATGAAGTGGCGGATTACAAAATCACCGGCGAGATCACTCTTCATACGTCTCTCGCCAGGGACTACGCCTTTGATTCCATTGATATCATGGGAGTTTTGTTGAAGATTCAGGAGCGGTTTTTGAAGGATAAACCGATTCTCGATATCGATCAATTCGTCAACCGTGCGTTTCGAGACAAAGATGGCTCTCCGGTGACACTGGAGACGATGTGCGGCCTCGTTAACGAAATGGTTCAGGGGTAAGGGGAAGGAGTATGACACATTCGATCAACTGGGGAATAACACGGGATTTGCAGGCGGATATCAGATACGAACCCAACGCCTGCAAATTGTATGTAATGGACCTGTCGCTGGGATGTCCGTTCCAATGTATTTATTGTTTGTTTTCACCATTGGAGTTAATGGTGTACAAATTACAGCATCCCGGGTATAAGGGTGAGATTTTGCCCCTCAAACTGGACAGGTTTTTGGCGCGGGAAGACTTCCCTCCTGTGGTCTATTTGTCGTATTCATCCGACCCGTTGGGGAATGACGAGTTAATCGAGAGTACCATAATCGTACTGGAACGATTGTTCGAGCGTAACATCCATGTTCTACTGCTCACCAAAGGGATTTTTAACGATCGGCTGTTGGAGGTGGTGGGCCGCCGTCCAGATCTGATGGAAATTCAGGTGGGAATCACCAATCATCAGGACAGGAGAAATCAGATTGTGGAGCCCGGAGCCGCAGGTTATCGCCGGCGGATGGAAAATCTCGAAAGACTATCGGCCATCGATGGGGTCCGGTCGCTGGTTG
>JAHELQ010000707.1 GCA_024644125.1 Candidatus Aminicenantota bacterium
TACGCCACCAGTATTGATTATGATCCCACCCTGGATATCAGTATCGAGTTTTTCAAAACCGTTCAGAACAAAATGCACTGGGCCATTACCGGAAAGACAGCCGCGGAGATCATTCACTCCCGCGCCGACGCGGCTAAGCCGAACATGGGGCTGACAAGTTACCGCCATGCAAAGGTGCGCAAACAGGATGTCACTATCGCCAAGAATTACCTGAAGGAAGACGAATTGGCGGCGCTGAACAATCTCGTTGAACAATATCTGATATTTGCCCAGGGTCAGGCGATGAGACGCATTCCCATGTATATGAAAGATTGGATTAAAAAGCTGGATGGTTTTCTGAAAATCAATGATCGGGATATTCTGGAGCATGCCGGAAAAATCTCCCATGAAATAGCCAAGCAGCTTGCGGAAGGAGAATACAAAAAGTTTCATAGCAAGCGACTTTCTTCCTCCACAAAAGAATTGAGTGATTTCGACAAAGCAGTGAAACAGATCGAAGCCTCCATCAAAAAAACAAAACATTGAATGGGCAAAGGAGACTAGAGCGTGAGTAAAAAAATTACGGATAAAAAGAGTTATATTGATGATCAACTGACCGAATTTTTACTATATACTTCTCCTGATGGGCAGATAAAAGTAGAGGTCTTTTTAAATGAAGAAACGATCTGGCTTCCTCAAAAACGTATAGCGGAATTGTTTGGCGTTGGAGTGCCGGCTATATCCAAACATTTATCAAATATCTTCGAGAGCGGTGAGTTGGAGGAAAGTTCAGTTGTTTCCAAAATGGAAATAACTGCCGAAGATGGGAAAAACTACCTGACAAAGTTCTACAACCTCGATGCTATTATTTCAGTGGGCTACCGGGTCAATTCACTAAAAGCCACTCAATTTAGGGTTTGGGCTACCAAATTGTTAAAAGAATTCATTGTTAAAGGATTTGCATTAGATGATGAAAGACTCAAGAATGGACGTTATTTCGGAAAGGACTA
The DNA here is from genome assembly GCA_024644125.1 of Candidatus Aminicenantota bacterium. GTDB lineage: Bacteria > Acidobacteriota > Aminicenantia > UBA2199 > UBA2199 > JAHELQ01. The sequence goes on from JAHELQ010000707.1 coordinate 990, forward strand.
TTTTCAGGAGCTTCTTGAGCGAATTCGCTCAATTCGAGCCAGCGAACGGAGAATTTATCAACAAATAACTGATATTTTCGCAGAATGCAGTATTGACTATGATCCTAGATCCCAAACCACTCACCGATTCTATGCACATGTTCAAGATAAATTTCACTATGCCATTACAGGCCATACGGCTTCAGAGATAATTTATCTAAATGCTGATGCCAGCAAACCCCTGATGGGAATGATGACCTATAAAAATGCCCCGAATGGACGAGTATTAAAATCCGATACGGTTGTCGGCAAAAATTATCTATCCGAGAAGGAAATAAAGCGTTTAGAGCGCACCGTATCGGCCTTTTTCGATTATATCGAAAATATTATTGAGCGCCGCGAAACCTTCTCTATGGAGAGTTTTGCCGAGAGTGTCAACAAATTTTTAGAATTCAATGAATACAAAATTCTGGAAGGCCACGGAAATGTTACACGCAGACTAGCAGAAGAGAAGGCATTCGATGAATATAAAAAGTTCAATAAGACTCAGAAAATTGAGTCCGACTTCGACAGAATGACAAAAAGCCTTCGTGGGAAATCCACAAAGAATAATGACGATTGAAACTCGAATTAATCCCCAGGAGTTATGAATTTACTCACCTATCCCCAAATCCTTCTCAGCGGCAACTGTCAAGAAATACTTGACAGTTCGATAGCCTTTCCTCATCAGCCTCTTGCAAAGAAAAACCTCCACCGCCGGCAACTCACAAGAAATACTTGTAAGTTCGAGAGGAAGGAATACAGAGGTTGATCTACCTGCCCCTATTGGCTCTTCTTATTTTATAGAAATTCCTGGATTGTTTCGCAATCCTGGTTATAGTCCACTTCACTATAGTGCATGGAGACCTTCCGTTCTCTCAGTAACTCCATGAAATCCCGCACTGACAAACCGGAGAGTTGTCTGGCCAGTCCAAAAGACAACATATTCTCTTTAAAAAAATGGACAGCGATCTCCTTCCTTATCGTTCGACTCACATCTTTGTCATGAATTCCAAGAGCCCGAACAAACTGATTCGGGATTTCTATCTCATATTTATCCAGCATGATCGAATCTCCACAATCTGAGCATATGCCCAAAAGACTACTCTGTCAACCAACCTCCCTTAATATCGCCAAATAATTTCAAACCTACCTGTCCCCTAAAATTCCATAACGTTCATAGAGCGGACAGAGATAGAGCTCGATCATCAGGGCTTCGGCGCTGATGAGGAAGGCGATTTCGGGTACTGTGACGAGGCAGTCGAAGTCGGGGTAGTCGATGCCCGGGTATCCAGCCTCTGGATACTTCGGCGGTGTCTTTGGCGCGGAGGCGGAGGCTATTATTTGGGCTGGAGGTGTAGGATTCATCGGGCTTGGAGTCACAGATCAAGGGAAACGAATCGCGGAACGGCTGCCGGATATCGCGGATTAGGAAGATGGTGTAGCAGTTTTAGTTAAGCGTATCGCGGATCGTGAGCGTGGTGTAGCGGTTTTAGCAAAGCGTATCGCGGTTTATCCGGGGCGAG
>JAHELQ010000708.1 GCA_024644125.1 Candidatus Aminicenantota bacterium
GCCCATACTCCACGAATAAATTTATCGAATCAACATTGCAGTTTTTCTTATTTCCTCAATCCAGGCGCCGAAACTTTATCGGGAGCTTCCGAACGACGCATCGTGCTTCGTCGGGCGGCGAAAAGCACGAAGACCGGTTCGGATCAAATTCTCTCCTCGCGACGCAGAATCGAAGAAGTATTTGTCGCTATCGATGCCATCGATGGATTCATCTTTTCCATAAGAAGAAAAAAATCAAGAGGGAACGTCCAGGTTTTGTTTCACCTTGCTATCGGCCAACGCAGCCCTCACCCTCATAGTCAACGCCCCACTCGTCCACCAGGTCCGCAATGTCCGCTCAGCTAAGGCGAAATTTGCCGGCCCACGGGTGGATTTACATCATGTGGATTTTTTGGTAATATGATGCGTTACTGAAGTATTGGATGTTGGAAAAGGATGAACGGCAGATGCTACGGATTCTGCCGGGGAAGAAGAAAATCAAAGGGAAATATGAAAAATATCATTATCAAAGGCGCCAGGGAACATAATTTGAAAAACATCGATGTGGACTTGCCGCGGGATAAATTGATCGTGATCACCGGAGTGAGCGGTAGCGGAAAATCGACGTTGGCGTTCGACACGTTGTACGCGGAGGGGCAGCGGCGGTATGTCGAATCGTTGTCGGCATACGCGCGCCAGTTTTTGGGGTTGATGAACAAACCGGATGTGGATAGTATCGAGGGCTTGTCGCCGGCGATTTCCATCGAGCAGAAAACCAGTAGCAAGAACCCTCGAAGCACTGTCGGGACTGTAACGGAAGTATACGATTATCTGCGACTTCTGTTCGCCCGCATCGGCCTGCCCCATTGCCCGGAGCACAAGATCCCCATCGAGGGCCAATCGCCGGAAAAAATCGCCAGGAGAATCGCCGGAGAGTTCAATGATGCGGTCATCATTCTGGCGCCGGTGGTGCGGCAGAAGAAGGGGACGTACGAAAAGTTGGTGGCGGACCTGAACAAAGAGGGGTATACCCGGGTGCGGATCAACAAAGATATTCTGCGCACGGACGAGAAGGTGACGCTCGACCGCTATAAAAAGCACGACATCGAAGTTGTGATAGACCGGCTGCAAACCAATGACCAATCGCGACTGGTGGAGGCGTGCGAGCAGGCGCTCAAAAAATCCGGGGGTCTTCTTATCGCGCTGCACAATAACGGGAAGGAGGAAATATACTCGGCCTCCATGGCATGTCCTATCTGCGGCATCGGGTTTGAAGAGTTGCAACCGAGAATGTTCTCCTTCAACAGCCCGTTTGGGGCGTGCGAAACCTGTCACGGCCTGGGGATCCGCATGGATTTCGATCCGGACCTGATTATCCCGGATAAAAACCTCTGCATCGCGGACGGCGCCGTGGCGTTGTACCGCAACGCCATCGACGGTTGGCGCGGCCAATATCTGGCGGCGGTGGCCAAACATTACGGCTTCGATGTGTTCACTCCAATCAAAGACATCACAGATAAACAATACAATATATTGATGTTTGGGGCGAAGGACCAAATCCGCTTCAACATGAGCATGAAAAACGGCGATGTGAACTGGTCGTCCACCGGCAACTGGGAAGGATTGATCCCCCAATCGGAACGGCTCTACCACCAGACGGAATCGGATTACCGACGGCGGGAACTGGAAAAATTCATGCGCATCTCCCCTTGCCCGGCGTGCGGCGGCAAACGGCTGAAGGAAAAGGTATTGGCCGTAACCATCCGCGACAAATCCATCATCGATGTGACGGATCTTTCCATCAAAGAATCGATCCGCTTCTTCGACAATCTGGATCTGGACGAGAAGGAATTCACCATCGCCCGGCAAATATTGAAAGAGATTAAGGACCGTTTGCAATTTCTGGAACGAGTTGGCCTCGGTTACCTGACCCTGTCGCGGAACGTGGCCACCATTTCGGGGGGCGAGGCGCAGCGCATCCGGTTGGCAACCCAGATCGGCTCCAACTTGATGGGCGTGCTCTATATCCTTGACGAACCCTCCATCGGCCTGCATCAGCGGGACAACCGCAAATTGATCGAAACGTTGCACCGGTTGCGGGACCTGGGCAACACGCTCATTGTGGTTGAACACGACGAGGAGACCATCCGCAAAGCCGATTACGTAGTGGACATGGGACCCGGCGCCGGACTTCATGGCGGAGCGATCATCGCCCAGGGCACGCCGAAACAGATCGAGCGCAGCCCAAAATCGTTGACCGGCCAATACCTCTCCGGTAAATTGGCCATCCCGGTGCCGAAGAAGCGTCGCATCAGCGATTCCTTTCTCAAGATCACGGGCTGCCGCCAACACAATCTCAAGAACATCGACGTGGACATCCCCATTGGTTTGTTGACGCTTGTGACTGGCGTTTCCGGAAGCGGAAAATCGACGCTGGTCTACGACATCCTCTACAAAAGTATGATGCAGAAGATCTACAAATCCCGGATCCGTCCCGGCGATTACGACTCCATTTGCTGCGACAGCCTCATCGACAAGGTGATCGTCATC
>JAHELQ010000709.1 GCA_024644125.1 Candidatus Aminicenantota bacterium
GGGAAACCGAACACCCGCCGTCTCCGCGCTCAACAATGAAGCCGGCGGCGCAATCCTCCAAAATTCCCGCGATCCTCTCCTCCGGCCATGAAACATCCAGCGGCAAATAGGCGCAACCGGCTGCCAGCGTCCCCAGCATGGCGACCGCCAACTGGAACGACCGGGGCACACGGATGGGAACGATCCCCCCCTCCCGCGCCCCCAGCCTTTTCAGCTCCGCCGCCAAAGCGAGAGAACGCTTCGTCAATTCGCCATAGGTAAGCACGAGATTCCCCTCCGCCGGGAACGCCGACGCCGCCTGGTCCGGCATTGCCAGCCCCCGTTCCAGAGCCATTCCCTGAACCGTCAGTTCCGGCGGAGACGTATTAATGGGACTGTTAAACTCCTCCAGGACGAGTCGCCTCTCTTCCGCCGAGGCCAATTGAATGGCGGCCACAGGTCGAAGAATATCGCGGAGAGCCTGCTCCAACACCGACGCCATTCGTCCGGCCACAAGACTCATGCCCGGCTCCGCGTAACAGCCATCGTCAAAATCGAACTCGATCACCGCCCCCTCGCCAGTCCGCCGGCACACAACCAATACTGCCGGATCCAGATGGCGAATGTAGGCGGCGTCGTGAATGGGTTCCAGCAATATCGCTGTGTCCATCAGAGGAAATCCTTCCCCGCCGTCGCCGCCGCGGCCCAATTGCTCGGGCAAAGTCTCCACCGGGTAGTTCTGCTGTCTGGTGGCCTCCGCCACCGTTGACCGCGCAGAAGTCAACAATTCTTTGAACGGCGACGCCCCAGCCACCCGGCAGCGTAATAACAACACCGTGTTGACAAATTCCGCCTCGTCCGCCTGCTTCAGAGTGGGGGCTCCCACTACCAGATCTTCCCTTCCGGTGTACCGGGATAGAAGAATCAGATAGCCGGCCAAAAAAATCATGAACAACCGCTGGTCAGACCCATTGGCCAGGGCCAACAACTTCTCCGTCAACTGCCGGTCAAGCTCCAGGCCCACCCTCCGCCGTCGCCGGCTGCGCATTCCCGGTTCCCGGTCGTAGGGGAGCGCCGTCTTTTCCCAGTCCCCCTCCAATCGCCGAAGCCAGTACTCCCGCTGGGCGCTCAATTGCCCGGCTGCCACTGTTCGTTTATGCGTGCGTATCGTTTGCTCCATCGTCCGCTTCCTCCTGTGTCTCTAAATTTAAAAACCGAAGTCCCCATCGTCCTCCGGCGCCACCTCCATGGCCACCGGAACGGAAACCCGCCGGCACTCGTCGATCAGGACGCTCGAGGTGAATTCCACCAGCGGCGGCGCGGCGTTTTTGTGCAACCGTTGCCAACGCCGGTCAGCGTGAAATATATCGTGCAGCGAATAAGGGTTGGGAATCCCCAATTCCCGGCAACGGGCCGCGAACCGGTTGACCCGCCGGTAGGTCTCCTCCCGCGACGGCTCCGTATCCAGCGTCCACGAGTCGATGAGAAGCATCTCGGAAGCCTCCTCTGGGTAGAGGAGCCTGCGCTTCTCCTGCCACCTGCCGCTGTGCGCCTGCCCCGAATACCCGTAAATGAACGGGTTGCACTCCGCCTCGTAGATGTCGTCCTTTGTCGCCTCCAACAACGCCAGCGTCTGGCTGAAATCCGCCTCCGTCTCGCCCGGATGACCGATGACCCAATAAGCGGTGGTTTTGATTCCGGCGGCAGCCAGTCCACAGAGCGAACCGGAGATCTGGTCCACGGTGATCCGTTTGTCCATCACATCCAGCACATGTTGCGAACCGCTCTCCACCCCCAACCGGGCCCGGTAGAAGCCGCCTCGCCGCCAATGCACGGTTCGCGCTACATCCATCGCCTCCTCGGCCACCCGCAGATACCCATCCCAATACAGAGGTGTGACGCTACGGGAAAACGCGTCCGCAAGACCGGTCGCCGCGCGGTTGAGCATGGAATCGTTCATGAAGAACATCTGCAACCGGTAGCGACGGTAGAGAGCCGTCATCTCCTCCACCACGCGTTCCGGCTCCTTTTCCCGGTACGGACCGAAGAACGCCTGCACATTGCAGAAACTACACCCGAACGGACAACTTGCCGACGCCTGGGCCGCCAGATAGGGATAATCATCAGGCAACGAAAAATCGCTCATATCCGGCCCATTCAACGGCGAAAACCCCAACGCCGCGCCCCCCAGATCATCCCGGGTCACCACCCGCCGCGACGGCTCGATCTCCCCCTCCAACAACTTCAACATGGGCAATTGCCCTTCGCCGATAACGATGTGATCGATATACGGCGTCTTTCTCAAGAATGTCTCGAAATTGGGCGTACCAGCCAGCAAATGATCGGAGAACACGCTTCCCCCCATGAAGGTGCGGATAGTTGGCCGCGTTTCCTTCGCGCGCCGGAACGCGTACAAAGAGGGCCCCAGACAATCGCGGGGAACGGAAATCCCCAGCACCGCCGGATTCTCCTCTTCCAGCAACCTGTCCATATATAGCGCCAACCGCCGGTAAAACTCATCCAGCAACCCGATGAGGCTATCG
>JAHELQ010000710.1 GCA_024644125.1 Candidatus Aminicenantota bacterium
GCCCGAAAGCAGGCGGAACATGTGTTCGATCTCGAAAATGGGCCGCTATTTTATTCAGCCGCCCTCAAACTCCAGGAAAAACGCTTCTTGCTGTTTTTCAACATGCATCATATCGTAGGTGATTTCTGGTCATGGGAGATATTTTTCACTGAATTTTTCGCGTATTACAAGGCGTTTGCCGCCGGAGTCGAATTGGAACGGAACGAATTGCCGATCCAATATTCCGATTATTCCGCCTGGCAAAAAAAACGGATCGCCGAAGGTGGGTTCAAAACGCATGAGGAGTTCTGGAGAGGTTATCTGGGCGGCGAATTATCCCAACTGGAGCTGCCGTTGGATTTCCCAAGGCCTAAATTACAGACCTTCGCAGGTGAAGTCATACAGAGGTCCGTGCCGTCCCAAATCGTAACGCTTGGGCGAGATTGTTTCGCACAGGCGGGCGTTACCCAATTCCTGGGTTACATGGCTGTTTTTATCGCGTTCTTGAATCGGCTGACCGGCCAGCGGGACATTGTCGCAGGAACTGTCGAAGCCGGCCGGAACCGGGTGGAGCTGGAGGAGGTGATCGGCTTTTTTGTGAACACGATACCTATGCGTTTGCGATGGAATGGAGATCCGTCGTTCCGGGAATTGTTGGGGCATGCGCGGCAGGCCGGTATGGAGGTTTTTGAACATGCCGAATACCCCTTCGATTTGATTCTCGAACCCCTGGATTTGCCCAGGGATTTGAGCCGGCATCCGCTCATCGGGGCCATGTTCCAATTGAATCAAGAAAACTCGCCCGGGGAACTGTTCGATTTGCCGTTACGCCTTTATTCGATGCCTGCGCAATTCATCAATTTTGATCTACATGTGGCGCTGGTCGAACATTCCGAAGGCATGAACTGTATTTTTAGCTATAACAAGAGTTTATTCAAGAAAGATACAATCGAACGTTGGATCGATCATTTCATCGTGTTTTCCGAAGGGGTTCTGACCTCGCCGGAAGAACCGGTGGCAACGGTGCGATTGTTGTCCGAAGAGCAGCTTCGCGTATTGTTGCACGACTGGAACGGCACCGGCCGGGAATTCCCGGATGTAGAGAATATTTATGAATTATTCGAAGAGCAGGTCAAACGGACTCAAGACTCTGTCGCTCTGACTTTCAAGGACCTGGCAATGACATATGATCACCTCCATCGACAGAGTGTACGGTTAGCCCATACATTGCGGGAATTGGGAAATGGGAGCGACGTTCCGGTAGGTTTGTTTTTGGAGCGCGGTGTCGAAGTGGTAGTAGCGCTATTGGGCACAATGAGAAGCGGGGCCTATTATATCCCCTTTGATCCCACATTCCCCGCCGACCGCCTTCGTTTTATGGTGGAAGATTCGGGAGTTCGCACCGTTATCGTCTCGACAGGGCTCGAAACGGGCCGTCCATTGGGAGACCTCCAGTATCTGGAAATCGGAAGGGAATTCCTGGCAAACACACATCCCCAAAATCCATGGCCGGCCAATATAAAAACCGGGGAACGAGCCTATTTGATCTATACCTCGGGTTCAACCGGTACTCCTAAAGGAGTGGAAATCTCACACCGCTCTCTGGCCAACTTCTCGTCATGCATGAAGAGAATTTTCGGCTTATCCGGCGACATATTCCTGGCGGTAACCAGTCTTTCTTTCGATATCGCATTTCTTGAATGTTTCGTCCCATTGACCGCCGGAGGCAAGGTGGTGATCGCGGCCGATGATGAGGTGCGGGACGGCGGCGCCATGGCGGGCGCAATCGCCAGGGAATGCGCCACAATCATGCAGGCGACGCCGGCGACCTGGAAGCTCTTGCTTCATTCCGGCTGGCGTGGTAGTGATTACCTGGCTTGCCTGACCGGAGGTGAAGCCGTACCGGTCGAGATGGCCAGGCAATTATCTTCCGGAAACCGGGAACTCTGGAATATGTATGGCCCCACCGAAGCCACCATCTGGTGTTCCATCCACAAGTTTCCAACAGATTTTCAGTCGGTCTCGATCGGGAAACCGCTGGACAACACCGGTATGTATATTCTGAATCCGTCGCTCAAGCCTGTGCCTATCGGAGTGGCGGGTGAACTGTATATCGGAGGCGCGTGCCTGGCACTGGGTTATTGGAACGATGCTTCCCTCACCGCCGATAAATTCATCGCCGACCCGTTTTCCTCCGCTCCCGAAGACCGGCTCTATCGTACCGGGGATCTGGCGCGTTACAGGGACGACGGGACCATCGAATTCATCGGTCGAACAGACCATCAGGTGAAAGTCAGAGGATACCGGATCGAGTTGGGGGAAATAGAAGCTAAGCTTTCCTGTCATCGGAATATCGAAGAAGTGGTAGCACTGGTTGAAGATGACGGGGGCGGCGAGAAGCATATAGCCGCCTATATACTGTTCCGGCCCGGGGCAGATGGCGCCTCTCGTCCCGGTTCCATCGATTTGAGGGCGTTTTTGACCGGCCGTTTGCCCAGGTATATGATTCCCGGCCGTTTCCTTGAAATTGACCGG
>JAHELQ010000184.1 GCA_024644125.1 Candidatus Aminicenantota bacterium
GCATAAAATAATAGAGTGCCGCGGCCAGGCGGTTTTGTTTGTCTCCCAGCACGATGTCTTCGTGCGTGATATCCTGTGTTTTCACCGAATGGATTTCTTCATGGATGGTATCGAACGTTTTTTCGTTGCTGCGGCGGATGACGTAGGGCAGGGGCACCGGTTGCCCGTCGTATTTGCGCTCCACTGTGATGGAGATATCGATATCTTCAAATATAACCGCCTTCCTCTTTGACAGGATGTAGGAGTGCGCGCTCTGGAATTCCTCGATGGTCAGGCTGATGGTTTTCACAAGCCAGGCGGTGAACGATAATGGCTTCCCGGCACTGGAGCGATAGCGCTTGATGGCTGCGCGGCTATCTGTGACATCCAATTCCAACAGCGCCTTGATGTGGTGTTTTTTACGCCCCTGCTCCATCACGTCGAGCGTGGCGATGCGGGTGCGGGGGAATATGACCGTGCGCTGCGCGCCGATGTTTTTATTTGATGTCATGCTGCTTTAATCTCCACCTTCGGTTTTTACAATTAAATATGAGTGTATATTGTAAGCGAATTTAAAAGAAAACTCAAGTCGCTTTCGAGCGGAGCCGGAGGGAGAAGGCGAAACGCCCTTCGGCCGGAAGCGCGAAGGGCGCTTGCTAAAATAGAGATATCACCAGAAAATGATATATAACACTGCGGTTGCCGCGATCACGGCCGCGCCCCAGATTTTGACCGATGGTAGCGATTGTAGGTCGAAATTTTCGTTGACCGGCATCTGACGGGGCTCCGATAGTGGCTTATACACGGTGGCGGCCGCCATATACCCGATCAAGACGATAAAGGTGATGAACATGTGATGCAAGAACGCCACGTCCGGCATTAGATAGAGGCACAGACCGTATACCGGTATTCCCAGGATCATGGCGCCGATGGCGGCCATAGGCGGGGCTTTTTTCACCACCATGCCGAATAGGAATGCGGCCACGATTCCGGGGGAGATGAAGCCCCAGATCTTCTGGATGTATTGGTACACGCTGCCGAATTTTGTGATGATGGGGGCCCATAAACAACCGACGACCACGAATACGGCGGTCATGATGCGTCCGATGGTAACTAACCGACGATTGCTTACCTCTTTTTTGAAGACCTTTTTGTAGAGATCGATGGTGAAGATAGTGGAGGCGGAATTGAGCATCGAGTCCAACGAGCTGAGGACCGCTCCAAAGAGCGCCGAGAACATGATGCCTCTAAAACCGATGGGTAGGATCTTCTGGATCAAAAAAGGGTAGGCCTGGTCGGCTTGCGCTATCTGGGAGCCGTATAATTGGAAGGCGATGATACCGGGAAATACGATAATAAAAGGGATGAGCAGCTTCAAAAACGCTGCGAAAATGATACCCTTCTGGCCTTCAGCCAGACTTTTGGCCCCCAGGGTCCGTTGGGTGATGAACTGGTTCAAGCCCCAATAGAAGATGTTGGGGATCCAGAGTCCGCCGATAAACACTGCCACCCAGGGCATTTCCCCGTGGTTCCACGGCAGCACCGTATGCAGCTTGCCGCCCGATTGGGCCAGGAAGGCATCGACGCCTCCTACCGCTTTGAACGCCAGGATGGTGACGAACACTCCGCCCAACAGCAAGGCTACGCCCTGAATCAGATCAGACCATACCACCGCTTTCAGACCGCCGTAGACGGTGTAGATTCCGGCGATGATTCCGATGAGCCAGATACCTATTACCAGGTCGATGCCGAAGATGGCGTTCAACGCCAACGCGCCGGAATACAGAACTGACGCCAGGGCCACCAGAACATAAGCTGCCATCATGAATATGGCCATCAACGTCCGGGTCTTCGAGTTGTATCTGTATTCCAGATACTCGGGGATGGTGTAGATGCCGCTCTTGAGAAACTTCGGCAACAACGCCAGGGCGACGAATACAAGGGTAATGGCCGCCATCCATTCGTAACTGGCGATGGCGAGGCCCAATTCGTACCCCCTGCCCGCCATACCGACAAAGTGTTCGGTGGAGATGTTGGAGGCGATGAGGGAGAATCCGATCAACCACCAGGTGAGTTTACGGCCGGCGAGAAAATAATCCTCGGATGTGTCTTGTTTGCGGGAGGCGTACAAAGAAATTCCAATGACTGCGACAATGAATGCCACGAACGAGATGATGTCGATTGTTGTAAAGTGCATTTTATTTTATATAAAAATGTTGATATAAAGTCAATACGAGGTGCGGTTTTAATATCTGATATTTTACCGGACCGGGATACTGGATATTTTTTTATTCCTCGATGTGTCCGGAAACATGAATTCGGTCGTAAACCGGACGGTTTCAGGGCAAAATTGGAGTGTGTAAGCGCCAACAAATTTTATTTCAGGAGGAATAAGATGTCGGAAAACAACATGTTTCGCGAACTATTGGAAGAGAAGAAAAGTTGGAAGCAGTGGATATCGAGTCCCGCCACCTGGACGGTGGTTGTAATGGTTGTTGTGGCCGCTGGTCTGGCGTTGTTTTTAATGCATGACGTGGCCGGGAGTTGGAGCGTCGAAGAGGTGGAAAAGTCGGTGGAGGTGAGTCTTCAGTCCAGTCAGTGGGTGGATAAGGAATTGACCTCTTATGATGTGAAGATTGTTCCGTCGATTACATTCAAGTTGAAGAATAAAGGGAAAAGACCGTTGCATCGACTGAATCTGGTGGGTGTGTTCGCGTTCAGCGAAAGTGGCGAGACGTTGGGCGACGGTACGGCGGGTATTGGAACCGCTATACTGAAGCCCGGGATGGAGAGCGGCGACATTCAGATCAAATCGACGTTTGGTTATAGCGCCCGCAGCAAACAGTCGTTCAAGAGGGATTTTAAAACGTGGCAGCCGGTGAAGGTGCGATTGTTGGCCCATGTGGGCGAGGGTTTCGCCAAATTGGGCGAGTATGATATCAAGCAGGATATCGCCGGTATCGGGGATGTTAAAGATGGGGATGTGCTGGCAGAGGGTCAGGCTTCAACCGTTCCGGCTCCGGTCCAGGTGTTGCTCCAGGATTCAAAATGGCTGGATAAATTGGTGACCGACGATAAAGCGTTCATTGTACCGTCTGTAACAGTCAAACTCTTGAATGTCGGTGAAAAAGAGCTGGGGAAGGGTTTTCTCAAGGGAATCTTTGAATTTGAGGAGAATGGCGTTTTTATGGGCGAGGGGTTTGTGGAGGTGTTTAAAAAACCGTTGGCCCCCGGTCAGACCAGCGGCGACATTCTTGTGAAAGCGGCGTATGGTGGTTACAACTCCAGGAGTAAGGCGGATTTTGTTTTGCAGAAGATGGACTGGAAGCGGGTGATTGTGAGGTTGTTTTACAAATCCACCGATTCCGATTACGCGTTGCTCGGAACTTACGCGGTCAAGCAAGAGGTGGATGGGGTTAAAGTAGCATATACTAAAGGTTCTTGATAGGTGAATTCACCGGAGCCGGCGCTGGAAGTAGAGCGTCGGCTCCGGGAAATTTTTATGGTTTTTGTCCTATTTTTTTTTCAGATTCAAGCCGTACTTTTCACTGATATCCAGGGGCGGCATTGGCCCATCGAGGGGATTGGCGTCTTTCACATACCAATCGTACCAATCGAGAATCCGGTAGATGAGATCGATCTGGCCCGGTTGCTTGCGGTTGCCGTGACCTTCGCCGGGGTACTGGACCAACCGGGCGGCCGGATGGTCGTTCATCTTCAACCGGCGGAACAATTCCATACTCTGGGAAGGGTGAACCCTGGGGTCGTCCGCGCCGCCCATGATCAAGAAGGCGGTTTTGCTCTGGTGGGCCCAATAAATGGGGCTGCGTTCGAGATTTTGCCGCCACATCTCTTCCAGTTTTTTGCCCGAATGGACATAGAGCTCTTCGTAGGGGATGTCTGTGGTGCCGCGTTTGCTGACCAGATCACTGATCCCCACAAACATACACACGGCCCGAACCAATTTCGTGTAATAGGTGCCGAACCATCCGGCGGCATAACCACCGTACGATCCGCCGCCCAATCCGACCCGGTTTCCGTCCGCCATTCCCTGGTTTACCAGGTATGCGATGCCGTCGGCGATGTCGTCGAATTCCGTTCCGGCCGCGTCTTCATACCCCGCCATGGCGAAGTCCACGCCATAACCAGTACTGGCCCTGTAATTGGGGTAATAGACAAGGTAACCCTTGCCCGCCAGCGTTTGACCCGGTTCCGCGTAGCGGGTGAGCCAACCGTTGGAGTAGTGGGATTCCGGTCCGCCGTGAACAATGACGATCAACGGGTAGGTTTCGCCTTTTTTATAATCCACGGGATAGATCAGTAAGCCTTCGATCTCCTGGCCGTCCCGGGCGTTGAAGCGGACAATCTCCTGTTTTCCCAATACCCGCTCCGCCAGCCATGGGTTGAGATTGGTGAGCCGTTTGATTTTTTTGCCGACCTGCCAATAATACAGGTCGCCGGGAATGTCGGGGGAACTACCTGCAAAAACTACGTGGCGAAAGTCTTTGGAGAATTCCAGCGATCTGAAGACAAGGCCTGTGTCTTTGGAATGAAAGATGATTTTCCGGTTACCGCCGTTGGCGGGGACCAGACTCAATGTGGGCCAAACACCTTCGCCGGATATATAAGCCACTGTGTTGTTGTCTTTCCAATACGCGGTAGTGACGTGGCCTTTGAATTTTTCGACGGTGAGGTTAATGGGAGTTTTTGTCGCGATATCGACTACGTATGCCTGGCTTACCGCGTGGTCCGCGCGGGTGAGTGCGGCTGTATAGGCGATCCGCTTACTGTCCGGGCTCCAGGCGTAGTTGCCCAGTTTCCCCGGATTGTCGGTAAGGCGGGTCATCTTTTTGCTAGTGATGTCCAATATATAGATCTTCTGGAACATGTAGCGCTGGTCCACCAGATTCAGGTCTGTCGCTCCGACGGCGATGGCGGAGCCGTCGGGACTGATGGCGAAGCTCCAGATTGTCTTGTCTGTGGTGATCTGGACCGGTTCCCCTTTTTTATCCAGATCCTGGATGTAGATGTTCCGATGCTTGAGATTCTCTTCGTAATAGATGAAGTCGTATCCCTTTTTTTTCAATTCCAGTTCACGTTCTGTCTGGGGTGAGGCCGCGATGTACGCGATCTGTTTCCCGTTTGGGTGCCATTGGAATTCCAGAACCGGAGTAGGGCTGAATGTCGCCTGCACCGCTTCGCCGCCGTCGCGGGGGATGATCCAGACCTGGTTTTTGGAGTTTTCTCCTCGATGGGTGGTAAACGCGATTTTTGTGCCGTCCGGGCTCCAACCGGGATTACCGGCGTTGACTTTTCCCGTTACAAAGGGGAAACTTTTTCCGGTTTTGATATTCAAAAGGTGCAGTTCCTCATATGCTGAACCGGGTGTATCGTTTGGACTGCGTGGGGTTCTGTAGGTGTAAGCCACCCAATTCCCATCGGGGCTGATAGCCGCCTGGCCGATGGTCCGGGTGTTGAGAACATCGACGGGGGAAACCGGGTCCGCCGCTTGAACCGCGGCCGGGGAAATGGATAAGAGCATTAAAATTACCGCCACTACAACGAGTATGCGGCTGGTTTTTTTCTTCATGAGTACCTCCATTTAGATTTTACCTGTCAAGGACGGTAAAAACAATTGTACGGAATTCTGGGGCAATCGGTTTAGGAGAGGTTGTGGAGAATCAGGCCGAAAAAACTGCGGCCATTGTCCTGGTAGAACCAGCCCAGGTGGCGGTTGCATTGGGAGCAGTGGGCGAATGACCAGCTAAAACCTGGAAACCAGGTGTGATCCTCTGTGGGTTCTCCATAAATCACGCAACCTTCGGCGTCTTTGAAGCAGCCGATCTGGAACACCAGACCGACCGGATTTTTACAGGTATGGTGGTATAGGCCGTCGATGGGAATGATATTCTCGAAGGTGGTGATTTTGTGGTTGCAGTTTTTGCAGAAGATACATTTTTTTTCCTCTTTTTCTTTCGCTCCGGGGTCCGGTCGTTCTTTGAGGATGGATTTCGCTCTATTGTTGGTATTGGTCCGGCGGGCGTAGCGGCAATCGGGGATTACGCCTATGTGACGGTCTGGCAAAAGGTGTCGTTCCATACCTTATATTGTATATTTTTTTCAATTTTAATCAAGTTTTTGAGGCGGTGTTTTCGTCTTTGTGGAGGATCGTGTCGATGGCGCGGGAGAGTTCGTTGCTGGAGATGGGTTTTTGGATGTATCCGTCGATTCCCAGTTCCGCCATGGCGTCCGGTGGTTTTTTGTCGTAACCGGTGCACAGAAGCACCGGGATATCGTTCCTGATCTCTTTTAGTTTTTTGGCCAGTTGTAGCCCGGTGAGTTTCGGCATGATCTCGTCGGAGATCACCAATTTGAACCGATACGGGTTTCTCTTGAAAATATCCAGCGCTTCCTGTCCGCTGTTGCAGGTCACGACGTTGTAGCCTATTTGGGGGAACATCTGGTTTGCCAGTTGAGTCAGGGGCTTTTCGTCGTCTACGAACAAAATCCATTCGTGCTGCCCTTGCACAGGTTCTTCCAATAGACGGTCCGGCAGTTTTTCCCCTTTCAACACCGGGAAGAAAATCTTGAATTTGGTTCCCAGACCCAGCTCCGATTCCACCTGGATATGTCCCTTGTGGGCTTGCACGATGCCGTGTACCACAGATAATCCGAGTCCGGTTCCCTGGCCTTTTTCTTTGGTGGTGAAGTAGGGATCGAAAATCCGGTGTTGTATCTCGTGGGGAATCCCGGTTCCGGTATCCTCGATCGCCAATTGCAGGTAGCCGGCGGCGGACCTGGGAAGCGAGCCGACTGGCACCGGCGGGTGTGGGATTTTTTTCAGGGTGATTTTTAGAATTCCCCCATCCTCTTGCATGGCGTGAACGGCGTTGGTGCACATGTTCATCAGCACCTGGTGAATTTCCGTCTGGTCCGCCATCACCGGCAAACCGGATTCTTTGATTTCCGTTTGCAACTCGATGGCGGAAGGAAGAATAGGCTCCAACAGTTTCAGTACCTCTTTGATGATGTTGCCCAACAGGATGGGTTTTTGCCCTTTTTCTCTTTTGCGGCTGAAGGTCAGGATTTGTTGAACCATTTCCCGGGCGCGATCCGAGGCTGCGATGACTTGCTGGAGGTTGGAATATTCTTTACTGTCCTGGTTTAACGCCGCGAGGGTCAATTCCGTGTAGCCATAGATGGCGCTCAGAATGTTGTTGAAATCATGGGCGATCCCTCCTGCCAGGGTGCCCAACGCCTCCATCTTTTGCGCCTGGCGCAATTGCTCCTCTAGTTTTTCCCTCCGCTTGTCCAATTGCATCCGCTCGATTTCCCCGGCGGTCCTGGTGGCGAAAATTTGCAATACCGATTCGGCGAAACCAATATCCACCAGCGGTTTGCGGAACATTGCCACGATGATTCCGATAGGCTTTGCGTGGGAATCGAACAGGGGTACTCCCACATAACCATCGACGCCCAATTTTTTCAACATCCGGTCGTCCGGAAATTGCTCGCTGATTCCCGACGTGAATGAACACATTTTTTTGCCCATCACATTCTGGCACGGGGTGCCTTTTAGATTGTATTTGAAATTTTTGCACAGTTTCCCGAGGGAAAAGAAGGCGAGGCTGGTTACATAATCATGATCGGCTTTATTTAGTTCCCCGATAAACGTGTAATCGGCGTTCAGCGTTTTGGCCAGTTGTTTGACCATGGTTTGAAAGAATTCTTTGCCGCCGCGGGAGTAACCGCCGGCCACAATATCTTTGATGGCGTCTTCGGCCCGTTTCATTTTGGTGATGTCTTCGTGGAGAACGACGATATGTTGCGTAATTCCATTGCCGTCTTTAATGGGGTAGTAGTGGGTGCGGATATAAAAATCCTGGTTGTTCGAGCCGTTGGGCTGGAATTTAACGACCGGGAAAAGGACCGTCTCCCCCCGAAAGATTTTTTCCATGTAGGGTAGTAATTGGGAATGTCTGATCAGGGGATCGGAAAAGATGTTGTAATTCTCTATCGCCTCTTCTTTGTTCAAGCCCCATAGCGTTTCCCACGCCTTGTTAGCGGAGACGAGGTTTCCACTCATATCGAGGATTTCGATGGCCAGAGGGGATTGGTCCACCAGATTCCTGAATTTGGTTTCGCTCTCCTTCAATGAATCCCGCATGCGTTTGCGTTCGGTTATGTCCACGATTGTCCCCTGAACCGCGGATTCCCCCAGGTAGTCGATTCGGCTCCCCAATACCTCCACGTCAAAGAGTGTGCCGTCCTGCCTCAGCGCTTTGAATTCGTAATGGGACGACATCTTCTGCCCGCTTTCCCTGAGTTGCAACTCGTACCTGACTTTTTCCCGGCTCTCAGCGGCCACCATATCGCGAACCGGCGTTTCGAGCGCCTGCTCCGGGCTCTGAAATCCAAAAATTTTGGCGAATTTCCAATTGCAAAACTTTAATTTTCCCTCCTGGATGATGTAGATTCCCACCAGAGAATCATTCAGTATTCTTCTGTATTTGTATTCATTTATTTTTAAAGACTCTTCCCATTCGATGCGTATGATGGCCATGGCAATCAACCGGGCCACCAATTCGAACGTTTGTTTTTGCTCTTCGCCGATGGGTTGTTCCCCGGAGTAACTCTGGACCGCGAACATGCCGATCACTTTTTCACTTGATCGAAGAGGTACCCCCAACCAACTGGTAGGGTGGGTTCCATGCAATTCCAGTTCCCCGCTCTCCGAAAGCCGGTCGATCGACTCTTTTGTCAAAAGAAGTGTCTTGCCGGTTTTGATGATATATTCGGTCAATCCTTTGCCAGGTTTCATCGGTTCCGGAGGTCTGTCGAACCGGTCGCTGAAATAGGGAAATTTGATTTGTGGAATTCTTTCGTCATACAATGCGACATAGAAGTTTTCGGTTGAATAGTTTTCCTTGAAAATCGCGTGAATCCGCCGGAACAAATCTTCGAGATTCAGCGCTATATTGGTGGCCTCCGTCAAACTATACAGGATGTCTTTTTCTTTTTGATTTGATTCTTCCATCCTATCTCCATTGAGAAAAAAATCACCCACCAATTATACTAAATTACCTGGATTGATACAAAATTTTTCCCCGCCGCTCTGAAAACATTCCCGCGGAGGTGAGGAAATATCCACGAAAGAACTGTTTTTTTTTAATTTTATTTTATTATATATATAAGAGAGAATGAAAGGGGATTCATGTGGGAAAAATTGGAGAGCCGGTTGAC
>JAHELQ010000711.1 GCA_024644125.1 Candidatus Aminicenantota bacterium
TAGCGGATGGGGATCATATCTACGCCGTTATCAAAGGGATCGCCGAAAACCACGGCGGTCGCGCCCAATCGCTGACCGCTCCCAACCCCAACGCGCAAGCGGATGTCATAACGAGGGCGTACCGCAATGCCGGAGTATCCTGCTATTCGATCGGTTACATCGAAACTCACGGCACAGGCACCCGGTTGGGGGATCCCATAGAGGTTAACGGCTTGAAAAAAGCATTCGCGCAAGCAATGGCCGACGACGGAGGAAACAAACCGGTTCGAACCGGTTATTGCGGTTTGGGAGCGGTCAAGACCAATGTGGGTCATCTGGAGGCAGTGGCGGGTTTGGCGGGCATGATCAAAGTGCTTTACGCCATGAAATACCGTCTGATTCCCGCCAGTATCCATCAACATGAACAAAATCCCCTCATCGATCTTTCCGGCAGTCCTTTTTATATTGTGAATAGGCACACCCCCTGGGAACGTTTGAGGGATGAGGCGGGCAATCCGCTGCCGTTGCGGGCGGGAGTGAGTTCGTTTGGGTTCGGAGGGACCAATGCCCACATCGTTTTGGAGGAATATCCTGCTCAACCGCCGGAGGATGACGGTTTGCCGGCGGAACCTTATCTGTTTGTGTTGTCCGCCAAAACTAAGGAACGATTGAAAGAATACGCCGGGCGCCTGTTGGTATTTTTGCGGGAAGGGGGTTTGTATCCGGAGTCGCTTTCTTCCCGGACTTCCGCGGAAGATATTCGGAAGCGCTTGTCGGGATTTGCCGCGGAAATATTGCAGGTGGAAGAAGATGATATCGATGCCGAGGAGAACATCTTCGATATGGGATTCGATCCGGTGCTATTCGCTGAATTCTCAGGTTTTGTATCCGCAGTCTATTCGGTTGATCTGTCAGCCGGGGATTTTACCGACACTGCCTCGATCGCTTCGATCGCCCGTTATATTTCCCGGAGTTCAACACAGTCTGTCTCCGGCGCTGAACAAACGGCGGGAGATGTCCCGCTGCGGGATATCGCCTACACATTGCAGGTGGGACGGGATGCCATGGATGAACGGCTGGCTATTGTGGCTGCCACTCAGCAGGAGCTAGAAGAAAAACTAGAGGCGTATCGCAGTGTAGAAGGGGCTTCCGGTCCGTTGTTTATGGGATTGAAGGATATGCCGGCGGATCATCGATTGGAAACATTCGGAAGGTTGTGGGCGGGCGGCGGATTGCCTGATTGGCATGTGTTGTACGCCGGTAAACGCCCCAGGCGAGTCTCACTTCCTGTCTATCCATTCGCCAGGGAGCGCCATTGGTTGACGGAACCGGTTGCATACCTTCATCCGTTGGTTCACGTTGACAATTCAAATGCCGTGGATACGCGATTTACGACGGTATTGTCCGGCGAAGAATTCTTCTTGCGGGATCATGTGGTGTCCGGTAAGAAAATTTTACCGGGGGTTGCCTATTTTGAAATGGCGCGGGCCGCAGGCGAAGTTGCGTTCTCCCGCCATACGCCGGTCATTCGGAATATGGTGTGGTCGCGACCAGCCGTGGCGGACGGGCAACCGCTGGAATTGGACATTCTACTTTCACCGGGACGCAAAGGGGTGGATTTTCAGGTGGTGTCTGGTTACAGGGGGCCGTCCAGGATTGTTCACGCCGCGGGGATTCTGTTGTTAGACGGTAATGAAGGCGGTTTGCATGCTGATGAGCGCATCGTAGTCGATTCTGTTAAATCCCGTTGTTCGCGGATTGTTGAGCATCACGACTTTTACCGCATTTTTAGTTCTATGGGAATTGTATGCGGTCCGGGATTCCGGCCGATTCAGCGGATTTATTGCGGTTCCGGCGAAGCTCTGGCGGAGATTCAATTACCGGTGGCGGTGAAGGATGATGTTCACCGCTATGTTTTGCATCCGACGTTGATAGATGGCTCGTTGCAAGCGATAGTGGGACTTTTGGACCGGCAGGAAATAGATTTGGGGACTCCTTATTTGCCGTTCACCGCAGGAGAGCTGCGGATGACAGGCCCGTTACCAGCCGAGTGTTACGCGTATGTGACGGTGAAAGCAGGAACTCATTCCTCGGGCGGCGCTGGCAGGCGGTTTGATATCAGTCTTCTGGATCGATCGGGGCGGCCTCTAGCGACCATACATGACTATATCGTGAGGTTCCTGAAAGAACGACTGGATGAAACTCCGGTATATTACGCTCCGGCGTGGAAAACTTCGCCGCTAGAAGAGGAGGATTGGCTTCTATCCGGCAACATCGTGGTGTGGGGAGCGGACGAGCGATTGGTAAAGCGTGTGGGCGCGGAACTCTCGTTTCGGGCGTCTGAAACCTCCCGAATCTTTCAGGTAACCGCCGGAGAGAACTTCGCGACGGCAAACGACAACGACTTCCGGGTGAACCCGTTGGAAACGAATGATTTTTCGCTCGTGATCCGGGAATTGGTAGCGATATGCGGAGGAATCGATTGGGTGGTTCTGCCCTGGGACGGCCCGGCGGAAGAAGCGGGCAATCGG
>JAHELQ010000185.1 GCA_024644125.1 Candidatus Aminicenantota bacterium
GCATCCGCCTGATGCTCAAGGGCGGCGGCAGTGAGAATGTCGGAGCCCAATACAAACTCCCCTTCGCGCCGTTAAAGGCCGGCAGGGATTTGAAAGGCGTCCGCAAAGTGATCATCGACGCGGTGACCCAGGCCCAGGGGTTGGGTTGCGCACCTGGTATTATCGGCGTCGGTATCGGCGGAGGGAGGGATACCTCGTACACCCTATCTAAAGAACAGTTCTTCCGCAAAATAGGAGAGCGCCACCAGGATCCGAAGATCGCCGAATTGGAAGAGGGTTTGCTCGCCGATCTCAACACCCTCCAGATCGGCCCCATGGGTTTTGGAGGAAAAATCACTGTGCTCGATGTGTTCATCGATTCCCAACATCGCCATCCGGCAACCTTCTTCGTCTCCATCTCCTACACCTGCTGGGCGTTTCGGAGAAAAAGCATGATCATTAGCAAAGGCGAGGTGACCTATGATTAAACTCAAAGTACCGATTTCCGAGCAAGAGATTCGCCAATTGAAGGTGGGCGATGAAGTGCTGCTCTCCGGCGTGATCGTTACCGCAAGGGACGAAGCCCACAAATTGATGATCGAGGAAAAACCCGATTTTATCAGGGAAACCCTCAAAGAATCGGTCATCTATCATTGCGGCCCGGTTGTCAAACAGGACAAAAGCGGCAAATGGAGCTTTGTCTCCGCCGGCCCCACCACCTCCATCAGGGAAGAACCGTATCAGGCCGACGTGATATGCGAATACAACGTGCGCGGCGTGATCGGCAAGGGCGGTATGGGCCCCAAAACCGCCGAAGGTCTGAAAAAGTGCGGAGCTGTTTATTTCCACGCCATCGGCGGAGCCGGAACATTGATCGCCAATGTGGTGAAAGATGTCAAGACCGTACACAAACTGGAAGAATTTGGGACTCCCGAAGCGTTCTGGGTCATCGAAGTGGAAGATTTCCCCGTCGTTGTGACTATGGACTCTCATGGAAATAGTATCCACAAAGAGATCAAGGAAAAATCCCAGAAAATAGCCGACGAGTTGATGAATAAGTAGAAAAGACTGGAATTTACAGGATCGGATCAATACTCCGGTTATCATATAGATAGCCGGAGTATTTTTTTATATGTAGAAAAATAGTTAGTGTCGATGAAATTCAATTATTTAAATATTTTTTGGATATAAATAACAAGGCGGCGACCGGATTCGAACCGATGAATAGCGATTTTGCAGACCGCTGCCTTACCACTTGGCTACGCCGCCAATGGCTGGAGCGGGAAACGGGATTCGAACCCGCGACATCGACCTTGGCAAGGTCGCGCTCTACCACTGAGCTATTCCCGCTTGTTTTCGAAGTAATAGGATATAAAAAAAAACATGTTTTGTCAATACCTTTTCTGTTTTATTCACAAAATTTATAAAAGAATAGCTATTATCAACGTTTTATAATTCAACTCCTTGAGACAAGACGATATATTTTAATATTTTCTTAAAAAATAACCTGAATCATATTGACAAAATGCCAGTTTTTTGTTATTTTTAGGACCTAAGGTTTCCCCAGTAGCTCAATCGGCAGAGCGGGTGGCTGTTAACCACTAGGTTCGCGGTTCAAATCCGTGCTGGGGAGCCATTTTCCATTTACATCCACCCAAAACAAATCAAAATCAATCATATTCATCACTATATAGGAGCTTTAGATGGAAAACACAGTTATCGCGGAAGTCGTCGTGGTGCCGCTTGGAACCTCTTCGACATCCTTGAGCGCTTATGTCGCGGATGTAGAGAAAGTGACCGGTCGCCACCCAAACGTCAAAAGTATGTTGACTCCCATGTCCACAATTCTGGAAGGTACATTGGACGAAATTCTGGCGCTGATCCGGGAGATGCACGAAGCGCCCTTCCTGAAAGGCGCCGACCGGGTGTCCACCCGTATCAGTATAGACGATCGCAGGGATATACAGGCATCGATGGAGTCCAAGCTCCAGGCGGTGCGTGAAAAAATGTAAACGGAAGCCGGCGTCGCGTCAGAAGTCGATCTCGTACATCCTGTAATGGGATTCACACATTCCCATGTTGAGATACACCTTGCGCGCCACCTGATTGTCCTTCTCCACATACAGCCTCAATCCCGCCGCGTCGCCCTCTTTTTTGGCCATTTCCTCGATATGCCTGTACAGGATGGAAAAGATCTTTTTCCCGCGGTACTCCGGTATGACATACACGCTCTGGATCCACCAGAAATTCTTGTTACGCCAGTCGCTCCATTCAAATGTCACCATCAACTGCCCCACAACGGCGCCGCCGAATTCCGCCAGCAAATAAAAACCCTTTTTGGGATCCTGGATCACCGCCTGGACACCTTTTGTAACAATACCTGCATCGAGACCTTTGTCTTCCGTCTCATGGGCCATCGCCACATTGAAGCCCACAATCGTCCCGGCATCGGACAATTCCGCTTTTCTAACAGTAATAGTAGAAGTCATCGAATATCACCCTTTATTGAATAAAAAATTCCATTTATTTGTTTATCATAAACAAAAAAAAATTGCAAATGCCATTTTTAGATATTGAATTTTCTCGTCTTATCATATATATTTAGATAGAAGGCGAGGTACATCATGACAGAGAATAAAATTTTAAACAATTATTTGATCTTCAAAAAATTACAGGTCGATTCGATCGGTATCAATTACCGTGGCGCAGAAATAAAAGACAACAAACCCGGCCAACACAAAATCATCACCGAGGTCAATCCTGTCTACACAGAAAATGATCAAACCTGGAAACGGATGACTCTGTTGTTGGAGGGCGTGAAAAAATCGAACATTGTCCACTTGTTTTCACCGGACAAAATCGTCAAGAGCAATCAAGCCACATTGCTCATATATCCCTACATCAAAGGCGTAACTCTGGAAGAGATCATGGACGAAGCCGATAAAAAGGACATTGCCATCAACTTTGACCTGGCGTTTTCCATGATCACGGCCATCGCGGACCTGATCGACATCGGTTCGTCCATTGTCGTCAGTGGGAAAAAGTCCTTTCATGGTTTTTTGACCCCGGACAACATCATCGTCGATTACGACGGCAACATTTATCTGAAAAACTACGGTATCCAGCCCTATCTTGATAGGAATGAGACAATCTACCGGGAAATGGAAATGAAGTACGGCGCCTGGTTGTCGCCGGAATTCCAGAAGCGGGAAAAAATCGTTCCCCAGTCCGACATCTATCACCTGGGTTATATCATTTACCGGATCCTGACCGGGCAATATTTTTCTTACTCTCCGGGAGAAGACTTCGACGCGAAGTTCTCCAGCATTAGCTTCAAACATTTCATGCCGACGGAGAAAGACGATCTGACCAATCTCATCAGTTTCTTCAAAAAGACATTGCACCCGGATCCGCAGAAGCGGTTCGCCAATGTCCGCGAATTAAAAGATTTCGTGTCCAATTACTTCAGAATCGACGAGCTCTCGTCGGTTACCTTCAGTCTCGCCTACTTCATGAACTCATTGTATTCCGAGGAAATGGAAGCCGAGGAAAAAATCCTGGCTGAGGAATTGGCCTACCAGATCCCGGTAGCCAAAGGCGACGAAGGGAGAAAATCCGCTGAAGAGCGTGCCAGAGACAACGAAATCGTGGAGAAAATCCTCACCGGACTGGAAGAGACCGAACGGTCGAAATCCAGATTGCTAGCTCCGATGATCGCCCTTCTGCTCATCGTCATCGGCGTGGCTGGTTATTTATACATCAACCAGGCCAACAAAGCCAAACAGGAACAGATCAAAATCCAACAGGAACTGGAACGGAAATTGGCGCAAATCCAGCAGCAAACTCAAAAAGAATATCAGGATAAGCTCAAGAACCTGGAAACCAAATACACGGAAACCGAAGAAGAGCAGAAGAAAAAAGAGGAAGAGATCAAAAAGCTGAAAGAATGGCGAAAAGAGCAGGAAGTAAAAGAACAGGAACGTCTGACCGCTATCGAGAGCGCCAAAAAGCTGGAAGAACTCGAGGCCGAGAAAAAACGGCTGGAAGAGGAAAAGAAGCGACTGGCGGCCGATGCGGAAAAACGCCGCCTGGCTGAGGAGCAGTTGAAAAAGCAGGAGGCCGAGGAACAACTCAAGGCCGAAAAGGAAAAGCCAGCCAAACCCGGAGAACTGATCGACATCGAATTCGCAACCCAAAAACCGGTGCGTATCAGCGGCGAAGAACCGGATTTTCCCAGAAACATCAAAAAGAATTTTAAAGGCACTCAGATGAAGGTGATCGCTTCCCTCTTGATTGACGACCGGGGCAATGTAGCCAGGGTTAAATTCAAAGGGAACGTGGCTCCCGAGATAAAAATGAGCCTTGCACCCACTCTGGCCAGTTGGAAATATAAACCCGCCATGAAAGACGCTGTAAAGGTCAAAGTCTGGTACGACGTACCGATAAATCTGGAATTTTAATAAAATACCGGCAGCAGCAGCCGCTATGGGAAGCGATTCAAGCGGCGCTGCCGCCGTGTTTTTTTAATAAAAAATAACACGAAATCCTATAAAATGTCATTTTGGACTTGAAAAATAGAGGATTTTTTTGTAAAACTAATAAATGAGAAACAAAAAAATCTTAACTATTAATCCAGGATCTACTTCAACCAAACTTGCCCTGTTTTCAGGCGAAGAACGGATTTTATCCTCCAGTATTTCCCACACGACGGAAGAGATTTCGCAGTTTTCCAAAATTATCGACCAAAAAGAATACAGAACCTCTATGGTGTTGGGCTTTTTAAAAGAAAACGATTTCGAATTCAACACCCTGGATGCTGTAGTGGGAAGAGGCGGCTTACTTACTCCATTAAAATCAGGGACTTACGAGGTAAGCCATAAAATGGTGGATTTCCTCACAACGACCCACCTGGAACACGCCTCGAATCTCGGAGCAATTATCGCTCTCTCGATTGCCGAACCCTTAGGGATTCCGGCATATATAGTCGATCCGGTGGTTGTCGATGAATTGGACGATATCGCTCGAATCACCGGCATCCCGGAAATTGAGAGAAAAAGCATTTTCCACGCGTTGAATCAAAAAGCCGCCGCCCGGGAAGCTGCCAAATCTCTGGGTAAAAAATACGAAGAGTGCAATCTCATTGTGGCCCATCTCGGCGGAGGCATCTCGGTCGGCGCCCATAAACAGGGACAGGTCGTGGATGTCAACAATGCTTTGAACGGCGACGGACCCTTCAGTCCTGAACGGGCCGGCGCGATTCCCGCGTGGAGTCTCGTTGAGATGGCGACATCCGGCGATTATTCGATCGGTCAATTGAAGAAAAAACTCACCGGCGGCGGCGGAATAGTCGCTCACTTAGGTACCAACGATCTCCGCGAGGTCAACAAGATGATCGCCACTGGAGACAAGAAAGCTCAGATGGTGTTTGATGCCATGGCCTACAATGTCGCAAAAGAAATCGCCTCCCTATCTCCGGTTTTTGCCGGGAATCTGGACGCCATTGTTCTGACCGGCGGTATCGCGCACAACGGAGAGTTTATCGAATTGTTGATCAAACGGGTCGAGTTTTTGGCTCCCATCAAAATATTCCCCGGCGAAGACGAGATGGTCGCTCTGTGCCGCGGCGGATTGAGGGTGCTGTGTAACGAGGAAGAGGTAAAAACCTGGACAAATTCAGGAGGTAAAGGATGAACTCAATAAAAAGTTTGAAAGGATTGGAACAACTGGTAAAAGAGCAAGAAACCCCCACCATGTCCGTGGCATTCGCCCAGGATGAGGATACTCTCAAAGCCGTGGAACGGGCAGTGAGGGAAAAAATCGTCAACGCCATATTGGTGGGCGACAAGGATATCATCGAATCCAAATGCAAAGAGCTGGGCATCGACACCGGAATATTCGAAATTTTGCATGAACCGGATGAGAAAAAAAGCGGCGATCTCGCTGTCAAGATGATTATCGACAAAAAAGCCTCGATCTTGATGAAGGGCTTGATCTCCACGCCCTATTTCTTGAAATCGATTCTGAATAAAGATCTCAATTTGATTAAAAAAGGGACTGTGCTTTCCCATACAACTGTGATCGAAGTGCCGGCATACGATAAATTGTTGATCGTCTCCGACGTGGCCATGATACCGGATCCAGACATACAGCAGAAGATTCAGATGATCAATTTCAATATCAAAATTGCCAAAAAACTCAACATCAATATGCCGAAAGTAGCATTGGTAGGGGCGAACGAAAAGGTCTCGGAAAAGATGCAGGCCACCATCGACGCGGCTGTGATCTCCAAAATGGCGGACAGAGGCCAGATCAAGGGAGCGATCATCGACGGACCCCTGGCATTGGACGTAGCGTTGTCTCCAAAAGCATGCGAAATCAAAGGATTGAAGTCTCCGATCGAAGGTTCCGCCGATATTCTGATCTTCCCCAATATCGACGCGGGCAACATCTTTTACAAAGCCACGACTCTCCTTGCCAACGGAAAGCTGGCTGGACTGGTCACTGGCGCGCCGTTCCCGGCGGTGTTGACCTCAAGGGCGGACGACGATGACTCCAAGTACTATTCCATCGTATTAGCCGCAGCCATGGCGTAATTGAACTAAAACACGAAATGAATACACATCGGGCAGGATAGGCTGTCCGGTATCCCGGAAAAGCACAAACCCTTACAACACTCCCTTGATCACCAGGAAGCCTCCGATCAATAATGCCGTCGCCAGCAACGCCAACCAATTGAAGTACTTATCGATGAATACTTTGATGGGTTCGCCGAAGCGGTAAATCAAAAACGCCACAAGAAAGAAACGGGCTCCCCGTGATATGACCGAAGCCACCATGAAGGTCAGGATATTCAATTCAAACGCTCCGGAAGAGATGGTGAAGATTTTGTAGGGAATCGGCGTAAACCCAGCGGTAAAAACGATCCAGAAACCATACAGAGAGTATTGGGATTGCATTGATTGGAACACCTGCCGGGAGAATCCCGGGATATGGTCGAAGAAAAAACCAGCCAGCCCGGAGTATTGCTGGGCGCCCGACCACCAGAGAAAATGTCCGATCATATAACCAAAGCCGCCGCCAAGCGCCGACGCCACCGTAACCACCATCGCGAGGCGGAACCATTTTTTCCGCGCCCCCAACACCAACGGGATCAACAACACATCCGGCGGAACCGGGAAAAAGCTGCTTTCGGCGAAGGCCAAAACGAACAACGCGATCTGCGCCGTCGGCTTGTCCGCCCATCCCAACACCCAATCATACATCCTGCGAATAATATTGAGTTTCATCTATGTCCTTAGAAGATCTTTCAAGCGATTCAATTCATCCCCACTGCAATTCAGGTCGTACCTGATGGCGCTGAGAGAAATATACCCGTTCAACACCGCCCACACATCAGTACCTTCGTCCATCTCGTAGATCGGCTGTCCGGTACCCAGCCAAAAATAATCCCTGCCTCGGGGGTCAGTTCTCCTCATCACATCGGGCCGGTACCTTTTCCTCCCCAACGAGGTGGCCACAATTTCGCCATTGTTCAAATAGGGAATATTGAGATTGTACACGATATGATTGCTGCTTTGCTGTATAATGGCATCCAATACCTGGAGCGTGATCTCCACGCCTTTCTGGATATCGTAGGAGTCCCGGTCGGTGCGACTGCGGTCGGGAATCAACGAGACCGCCAGCGAAGGGATCCCGTACATGTGACCGGAAAACGCCGCGCCCACAGTCCCGGAATATAAAACATCAAACGAGATATTTTCGCCGAAATTCATTCCGGAGACAATAAAATCCGGGCGTTCATCCAGGATTTCCTGCATGGCGATATTGACACAATCGGAGGGGGTGCCGCTCACACCAAATGTGTTTTCCGAAACCTTCTTCACGCGCAACGGTTGGTTTAAGGTAATGGCCATACTGATGGCGCTCCGCTCCCGGTCCGGAGCTACGGCGACTACAAAATACCGGCTCTCCAGAGCGTCTCGTAAGGCGCTGAATCCTTCGGATTGGTATCCGTCGTCATTGGTCAACAATACGGTTTTTTTTCGATTTTTCATAAAATTGTCCTTTTGGATGGCGATCTCTGGAATTCCGGTACTGGATATTTATTTGGAAAAAGCAAAGAATGGTCGGGACGAGTGGATTCGAACCACCGACCACACACACCCCAAGCGTGTACGCTACCAGACTGCGCTACGTCCCGATCAAGGTTTATTTTTATCATTTTTCGCCATGAATGTCAATATCTCTTTTAATTCTCTTTTCAATAATCTTAATTTTTTTTTGTCAATTTTATCTACATCGTCTGCCAGTAACGATTTTAACTCCGGTTGGATTCGTTTTTTTATTTCCTCTTTATTAAGGCGCTCCACCAAAAACCACTGTTTGATCTCCAGGATTAACTGCACATCTTTCCGGGAATAGAATGTTCCACCTGAGGCGTTGACGACGGCCTGGAACCCGCCGAATTCTTTCTCCCAATAATTCAGCACCCGGGCATCCAGTTTCGTCATATGCATTACCTCTTTTAGATCAAAAGTCAGCTTATCCGGTAGTTTGATATCCATTTTATAATATTGCGGATATTATACATCATTTATCGCCAAAAGCATAGTTATCAAATAAGTCGGGGCCCTAAGCGTCCTCCTTTTTTTGGCGGCCAAAAATTGAAATTATTGGCACAACCAAAGAAACCATCATTCCCAGAGTTCCTGCTTCGGGTGTAGACATCCCTTTCAAATACAACGCCAGGCAGGTGGTCAGGCCGAGCACCGACGAGGCGACTGCGCCCCAGGGGCGGACACGTTTACTAAACAAACCCCACACAAACGGTCCCAGAAAAACAGATCCGATAGCGCCCCAGGAAATGGCCAGGATGGCAACGATGGTGGCAGGACGGAAGTATGCTAAAATAACAGACACCAGGACGAACAAGCCGCTCGTAACCCGCATCAACAGAGTCAGCCGGCTGTCGGAGACGTTGGGATTGACGAACCCGGCGTACAGGTCTTTTGCCACCGACGAGCTGGAAATCAATACCAACGCCGCCAACGTGGACATCGAGGCCGACAGTATCAATAACAACATCAAAACCGAAATGGATTGCGGGACAATATTGGCAATCAACTCAGGCATAAGCGCATCGAAGACGGGCTTACCGTTACTGAACGCCCCAGGAGCGGTTTCCGGCGAGAGGAACAATCGAGCGGAGGCT
>JAHELQ010000186.1:0-4488 GCA_024644125.1 Candidatus Aminicenantota bacterium
TGGAGTGAGGGGTATCCGGTCCAGTGTGACAAAATGGCCGGGCACCATGTAAGTGGGAAGATGGCGATTCAGGTAGCCCCGCAAGTCCTCTGCGCCAATTTTCGTTGTATCGCCGCCTTCCAGCAACCCTTTCAACTCAGTTAAAAATTGAAGGGCGGGATATACCCCCTCGAATTGGAATGCAGCGACAACCTCGTTGTGGTTGAGAACGATATCTCCATCATCGAAGCCTTCGATCGCGAGCGCCGGCCACGCGCCCGCAAATTCCATTCCAAATTCTACCGGTTGATCGCCGCCATCGCTATCTTCCAGAGGAGATACTTTTATTTGATCATTCACCCGGCATCCGAGCTTTTTTGCCAGATCCAGATTTTCGTTGTCAGTCAAAATCAAACGGGCCCCGCAGTTTGCCAACCGTTTTTCCAGTAGCTTCTCATCCATCCGGGGATCGAGGATCACTGCCACTTTTCCAGATTTGAGACTTCCAATCACACTGGCCGCTAGAATTTCGGCATTGGAAGAGATAATTGCCACCCGCTTTAGAGAAGGATCTCCTTGAGTTGCTTCGTCATTAGCGTCACGCTTTACCGAAGCCGCTGCGGGAACCAACAGATGGTGTCCATTGGGACCGCAACACGGACAATCCGGATCGCGCTCGATATCAAGTTCTTCCAGGAATCGCCCCCGCCAGCCGTCATTCCAATCAAATCCCTGCCGAAGGCAGGTCTCCTTGAAATGATCGCCGAAGGTGAACGTCATCGCCTGGTAACTGTCGCTGGTTGCAAGGCTACTTGAACCTCTCTGGTTGAATAGCATGAACTTGCCGAACGCAGGGCTGCCGAGCCCCAGCATATATTTTACCGCTTCGTTCACAGCGAAGCCTGCACTCATGAATAACGAGGTGGACATCACCGGCAATGGTTTTTTTTCATAATCGCCGGCGACATGCTTGAAGCCGGAGATAATGCTCTCCAGTTTTTTCTTGTCGAATATACAATGAAAGCAGGGAGTATTGGGGGATTGGAAAATGGCCGAGTAAGCGTTGATATCGATCATGGCTGCGATGATGTGTGGAATCCCTTTTGCGACTGCGCATTCGGAGAGGATGAATTTGCTATCCTGGCCATCGAACATGTCGAAAATCACATCCGCCTCGCCCACTATTTCGAAGACATTTTCGCGGGTCAACCGCTCCGTTATGGGGATGACGCGAACATGAGGGTTCACCGTCTTGATTGTCAACTCCGCAGACAACGCCTTGTTCATCCCGATGCGGGATTCGTCGTGGAGGAATTGGCGGTTGAGATTGGACAGCTCCACCACATCGCAGTCGCACACCCGGATGGTGCCCACGCCCGCCAATGCCAATTGCATGATGGTGGGTGAAGCGCCTCCTCCGGCCCCGGCCACGAACACGGTTTTACTCTTCAATAATTCCTGTTTCCCCTCGCCCCAACCGGTGAGTAGCATCTGTCGTTTGTACCGGGTCCGCTCAGATTCGGACAACCGGAAGCGGTCGTCGAAATGCGCCCCGATCCAGGATGCGGCGCGATTGCTCATTCGTTCCAACGAATTCAATGTGCTCGTTTCCCCTACTTCCAATTGCCGGCGGAACCACCTGATGAACGAGGTTTCGTCGCCCGGCGCCGCTTGCGCCGCCAAACGCCTGACATCCGTCAGCCATCCGAGGAACGCCGCTTGCTCGTCATCGCTTCCTGCCGTCGATTTTCCATTCACAGGGACAATATAGGCGCACAATACATGATCGTCGCCTTCGTTTTTTACCGGTAGAACTACTGTATCTTCCACAGCCGGATGACGCCGGAGCACCGCCTCGATCTCGCCGGTTTCCACCCGGTAACCGCGAATTTTTATCTGTTGATCCACTCTGCCCAGGAATTCGATGGTTCCATTGGGTAAGAAGCAGGCCAGATCGCCGGTGGCGTACATCCGGGTATTCCCGTCTAACGGACTGACAAAAAACGTCTCCATTGTCAATTCCGGACGATTGAGATAACCATTCGCGATGCCCAAACCTCCGACACAAAGCTCGCCAGCCGTTCC
This sequence comes from Candidatus Aminicenantota bacterium, assembly GCA_024644125.1. Taxonomy (GTDB): domain Bacteria; phylum Acidobacteriota; class Aminicenantia; order UBA2199; family UBA2199; genus JAHELQ01. The sequence goes on from JAHELQ010000186.1 coordinate 2,065, forward strand.
CACAGGCATCAGGTTTCGTTGCCTATCCATGATATACGCGCAATTATTTGTTATGGCTCGACCGATCACAGGTGCGGCCGCGAAGGTATCGACCTCTTCCCGCTGAATCCGATGAAACACGCATCCGATGGTGGCTTCGGTCGGTCCATAATGGTTGATCACCTGCAATGATCGATGGCGGAGATAGGCAGTTTTAATATCGTCGCCGATGACGGCTTCGCCGCCTATGGCCGCAAACCGAAGCGCAGGTAATTCCTGATGGGAAAATTTCGGATGGTTTGCAATGGTTGTAAAAAGCGAAGGGGTCATCTTGATGTAGCTGATACGATTCGCAGCCATGTAATCCAACAACCGGCCTGGAGCCAGGTAGATCTCTTTGGTCGGAATGTAGAGGCCGGCTCCGTTCAGAAGGGCTGGATACAACGCGGTATACCCCAGGTCGAATGCGTAGGAGGAAGCCAGCATCGCATTATCCTCGTTACTGAGCCCCACCTCCAGGCTGAACCATCGAACATAATTCGCCAGGTTCACATGGGTGACCAATACCCCTTTGGAGCGACCGCTGGTACCGGATGTAAAGATGCAATATGCGCCATCTGCGGCTTCGACAAGAATGTCGCCTGCCAGTGGATCTAGATGATAACTCTCGGGACTGTCAAGATTCATGATGTCGCAACCAAACGATTTTCCTGAGACAGCAGCGCTTCTGGACAGGAGTAAGCAGGCGTTACTGTCCTCGATCATGAATTTGATCCGCTCGTCGGGATATTGCGAATCCGCCGGCAAATAGGCGGCGCCGGTTTTCAAGACTGCCAATATGGCGACGATGGTTTCAATGGAATTATCCGAGAGTATGGCTACTATGTCGCCCCTCCTGATACCTTTATCGGTCAATGCATGCGCCAGTTGCCCCGATTTACGGTCCAGTTGACTGTAGGTGAGCGCGCGTTTCAGGTTATACCCGAGGCTGGCTTCCAGCAGATAATGTTGCATATTGCGGTTGATTTCAGTGTAGAAGCGGGTGATCCGTGAGTTGAGCCCTTGATCGATGTAATAGATATATGGATATTGGAACGTCTCGAAAGTTGGATCCCTGGAGTCGGAGCTATAATTCGAGCGGCTGTGGTCTAGAAAATCTTCAAATGTTCTAGCATAGGCGTGCATACCCAGGGCTGCCGCTTTTTCAATGATTGGGGCTCCGGGCTGGGCATGGAGCCTGGCCCAATGCAATTCGTAAAACGATGACCGGGATTGCGACAGCCGGGCGAACAATTGCTCACTCTCCCGGACATCGTCTTCAATAAATAATGGCAAACCTGTTATCAGGTTGACCCTGACCTCCGCATTGGGCAATGCGTCGCAATGCCGCACGACCTCCAGAATGTGATCGTCCGCCGGTTGAGGTTTGACCAGAGCCGCCCCTTCCAGAGCCTGCCGATGCCGTTGGGAAAATGTCGTAATATCGACATCAAAATAGACATACTTGAATGTTTCGCAAAAAAAATTCATCAATTCTTTGTCAGGAGGCAGCAACGTAGCGACAATGCAGAAATGGTTCGTGAGATCGAGACCTTCGAGGATCTCCCGGCAATAATTCAACAAATTGTCTCCCGCCCGTTCGAAATCGAATTGAAATGTGGTGGTAAAGACTATCGCCGCTTCGATATCGGTTCTGACCAGCAGAGGATCCCTCTGAAGCACATCGTTCCGGTTGAAGGAGCGTTTTTGCGCGGCGTTGCAACCTCCGCAAAAGCAGCAATTCATCCGGCACCCTTTGTGGGTGGGGATAAAGAAGCTTCCCAAAAAAGAGGCGCGCCGGCCCGCCATTACATCCTCTAGATGAGAGAGATAACTCTTGCCGGAATTTGTCTTGTTTTGAATATAAGTGAATGGATTTTCTATTACCTGTCCCCCATCACGGAACACGATGTTTGGGATCGAAGCGGGGTTCGTTCCCTGGCAAATCTGAAGGAGTGGCTCCTCGCCGTCTCCCCGGACAATCATATCGATGCATTCATGCTTGATTAGTTCCTGCCAATAATAAGACGCCGTATTTCCACCAACCGCTACCGTGGCTTCCGGCGCGATTTTTTTGATCAATACACACGTCCGCAAGACTCTGGCGATATACAAAAACCATTTCAAGCTAACGGCAATTACTTTGGGTTGTATCCGCCGGATTAGAACTTCGAGATTTTTCCTGAATGATTCTTCGCTATCCGAGGAATCATAAACCTGGGCGTAGGCTGGAATTCCGTTTCGCCTTAAATAAGAGGCCAGATATAAAAGCCCGACAGACGGTTGCCCGGGAGTGTCTCCTACCAATAACACACCGCCGGTTTCGATATTTTGGTCGAATTGCAATAACAACTCTTTGGCCGTGTTTGCCATGTCGATGGATCCGGCTTCGAATTTTTGCATATC
>JAHELQ010000186.1:4498-9186 GCA_024644125.1 Candidatus Aminicenantota bacterium
AAGCCGCCGCCTCTTCTCGGTATCCCACCGGTTTTATCAAATGAAGGGAGTAGAGCTCCAAAAACATCCGCCGCATCCCTGGAATATCGGCGGCAGACACGGTAGAGACGGCTCCTCCAAGGTCGAACGTCACTTCCAGGAGATCTTCGGCTTTGATGGAACAGTACAAAAACTGGATGTGCGGATCGTTCATTTGCAGCAACACATCGTCGAGCCGGTTCTCCCCTCCCAATTGCAGCACTAATTCCAGCACATTGCGGTTCGCCAGAAGCGAGTGATGGCGGGGAGTCTTCAAGAGATAAAAATCATTGCCGCTGGCTGTGTCATTTATTTTCCGGGTAATCCAATGTTTGGCGGATGTAAAAATGCAATTGCCCAGAAGCCGGGGATTTTCTCTTATTTCCGTAAAATCGATTGGCGACGAGACAGCGATCCTACCCGGCGTTTTTTCGGCCTGGAGGCTGAACATTTGCGGGATTGTCCCAAAATCCGGGCTATCCGACCGGGGACTATTGAACGACTCAATGATTTCGAACTTCTCTTCCGGCGTGATCAATTGAATGTCGTCGATGGCGATATTCGGTTCTCGCACCGCCTGGCTAACAATGTTGAGAAAATGCCGCTCCACCTGCTTGACATAAAAAAGATCGAACACGCTTCGGTTGTAACCGAATTTGATGGTGGCGTCGCCGCCGGGGATGAACATGATATTAAAATTGTAATTAGTTTGCTCGTGGGCCTTCATGTCCGTCAAACGGAAGCCGAGATCGTCTTCAGAGTTGCTTCCCTGAACATCCCCAAGACCGGGATAATTCTGGAAGCCGATGATATGATCCAACAAATTGCCTTTCAAAGGGGTTTGAGCTTGAACGAGCGGAAGAGGTACAAATTCGAATTCCCTGGAGCCAGCGCTCACATCGCCCATGCGTTTCAATAGACCGGCAAAGGTCATTCCCTCTCCCCGTTTTACTCTGACCGGTACTGTGTTGATGAACAACCCCACCATATCCTCGACACCTGGTATTTCCGGCGGGCGGCCGGATACAACAGCGCCGAAGACGACATCGTCTGTAATATTATATTTTTGCAGCAATAGTCCCCAAATTGTCTGAAACAAGATATTCCGGGTAACTTTGTATTCTTTCGCTATTGTATCAAAACCATCGCGGTCTTCATCGGGAAGCGTGAAGTATCGTTCGCCCAATTGATAGTCCGCTTGCGCCTGAGGGTTTTTCGTATGCGGGATCGAGGCAATGGTATCGTATCCATCGAGATAGGAGTGCCAGAATTCCAGTCCCTTCTCCTTGTTCCGCTTTTCCAACCATCTGATGTACAGACCGTATGATTGGACGGGTTTCAAATCGATGGGAACTTCTTTTTTCAGACACCGGTAGGCGTGAATTAGATCTTTGAACAATATCCCCCAGCACCAGGCATCCATCAGGATATGATGATAGCTCCATATCAATTTGTAAGATTCCGCTCCGGTTCGAAATAGAGATCCCCGCACCAACAAATCCCGCGAGAGGTCGAATCCTTTCTGCCGCTCGCTGGAAGCGAACTCTACCACGACTTCATCCCGTTTGTCCGCCGGCAGGTGAGATATATCTTCGATGTGAAGCTTGAATGTCCGTTCCGCGATGACCACTTGCAACGGTTCCTGAACATTTTGATGGCGAAAGATAGTTCTCAGGATATCATACCGTTGGACAAGCCACTGGAAAGCCCTTTCGAGGATATCCGGATCGAGCGAACCGGAAATAGAGAATATCCGTTGCTCAAAATAGGCGCCGGACTGCCCGTGGGCGAGAGAGTGAAAGAGCATCCCCTCTTGCATGGGGGTCAACCGGTATATATTCTGAATTTTTTGTTTGTTAGACATCAAAACCCCTTTTTATTCAATATCCATCACATCGTCTTGCAATCCCGCCAATTCTTCGAGCGACAATCCCGAATAATCGTAATCTGTCGGCGTGAATTCCGTCTGCTCCCGGCCAGAACAATGCCCGATCAAGACGTTCAGAGACGAGATATAATCGCCGGCCAATCGCTGGATGGTGGACCGTTGGTATTCTCTGGCGGAAAAAGTGAATGAAACGGATAATTCTTTTCCAACAACCATAGCCATCACATCCAGTGGATATAGTCTCTCGACTTCGGGCCCGATCGCTCCCGAAGGCTTAATGTTCGACATTCCGATTTCCAGATCGCCGGCCTCCAGACCGAACTCCCCCATATAATTGAACAAGATCTGCGGTTGAAGGGAAAAATCATAGCCTGCCTTTTTCTGTTCGGCAGTGAGATATTTCAATATCCCATATCCGATACCATTGTTGGGAATCCGTCTCATCGTGTCTTTGATTTTTTTGATCGCCAGTCCCGGATCCCCGGCTTCCCCATCCAGCGCCACCGGGAAATGAGTGGCGAACCAACCGACGGTGCGGTTGATATCAATATCTTCTATGATCTCTTCCCGGCCGTGTCCCTCCAGATCGATCAGCACCAGAGGTTCGCCAGTCCATTGGGATATCGCCCGCCAGAGGGCGGTCAACAGAATATCGTTGATATGAGTATTGTAGGCCCGGTGCGCGTCGCCCAATAACAACGCGGTCTGTTCTCCCGCAAGCTTTACCGTCACTGTGTCGCACTCGGAGAACCGCCTCCCGGTCCCGGTGGGAGCAAAATCGCACGGCAACGGTTTGATTGGGGCTGCGATGGTTTTTCGCCAATAATCCAATTCAGACAGCACGGAATAAAAATCCCGCCCTCCGGTGCCGTCGGCATATTCATTCAGCCGCTGAGCCCAATATTGATAAGAATCTGTTTTGCCTGAAAATTCAACCGGAACACCCTGTTCCACCTGGCGGTAGCCCTCCGAGAAATCCTCCAATAAAATACGCCATGAAATCCCATCCATCACCAGATGGTGAACTGCCAACAACAAGTGATGACCGTGCGCCGTCTTGAATTGCGCGCTGCGAAAGACTATTCCATTCTCGATATCCATGCCCGCCTGAATGATTTCGCAACGCCGGCTAATTGCCGTCTCGATATCCGGATCGGAATCCAGCGAAATAATTTCGAACTCAAGGTTCGCAGCTTCGATTCGCCGGTTTTTCTGCAATATCGCGCCCGCGTCGAAGCGAAAAATCATACGTAACGCGTCGTGATGCTCGATTAATTTCTCAAGCACCTTGCGCGTGACATCCTCAGCGAACCCATCTTTTTTAAACAACATCACAGCCTGGTTAAATTGGTTCCGGTTGGAATGAATATTGCGGAAGAATCTATGTTGCACCGGCGTGAGTTTCACATCACCATATACTTCCGCCTGGCTGATATTCCGCATGACGGGGCGGGCCGCTTCAGCCATTTTCTCCACGATCTGCAACGAAAAAATGTCGCGAACCTCTAAATTCCAGCCATATTTCCGCATACGGGCCGAGACCATCACAGCCTTGATGGAATCCCCCCCTATCTCGAAGAAGTTATCGTATATCCCGATCTTCGCGACGCCAAGTACATCGGACATCACTTCAATCAACATGATCTGGATCCGGCTACCCGGAGGGCAGTAGTTTTCGTCGCCGCTTCCCTCCGGCTCTGGGAGGCGGGCGCGGTCGATTTTGTTATGCAGGGTCAATGGCATATGATCCAATTTGACAAAATGATGGGGCACCATATATTCTGGCACCAATTGCCCCAGGTAGGCCTTGATTTCCGCCAGGACCACGTTTTCCCCGGAAGGGACAATATACGCCACCAATGATTTGGAGCCGGCATCGGTATTTTTTACCGTCACGAACGCCTCTTTCACCCCATGGTGATTCAACACATGTTTTTCTATTTCTCCCAATTCAACCCGGTAACCGCGTATCTTGATTTGATCGTCGATCCGCTCTCCCAATTCGATTTTCCCATCCAGGCGCCATCTAGCCACATCGCCGGTGGAATAAAGATATCCGTCTCCGGAGATGGGATTTTGGATAAACCGCTCATAGGTCAATTCCTGCCTGTTGAGGTAACCGCGGGCCACGCCGTCGCCGCCGATATACAATTCACCCCACACTCCAGCCGGAACCAATCGCCTCTTGTTATCGAGAACCAGTACATGCGTATTGTGAATCGGCCTGCCGATAGTCGGATTTGCCATGTAGCGGTCGAACTTCTCAAAATCGATATACAATGCGCATGAACCTATGGTCGTCTCAGTTGGGCCATAATGATTCATGATGCGAACATGCGGAAAACAATCATGAAAGCGCCTCGCGTCTCTGGCATTGATCGGTTCCCCTCCGAACAACACGACTCTGACGCTGGAAAGTCCCGCGTTCTCGAAACCCTCCGAGTTAATGATGACGTTATAAAGGGATGGCGTGGCTTTGATGATAGAAATGCGTTGTTCATCGACATACCGGAGGAACTTTTCGGGGGAAAGATTGGTGTCGCGGGTTATGAAATGAATCTGACTGCCGATGAAAAAAGCCGGAACTATCATGGTGTACACCAAATCGAACGCGAACGATGCGGTGTACAATGTTCTATCCTCGCCGGTCATCTCAGCCATCTTGATAAACCAGGAAGTGTAATTGACAATATTACGATGAGTGAGACACACGCCTTTGGGTTTGCCGGTGGTCCCCGAGGTATAGATCACGTAAAAGAGATGGCGCGGCTCGGTAATCGTG
>JAHELQ010000187.1 GCA_024644125.1 Candidatus Aminicenantota bacterium
AAGAATGATATACATAGTCGTTCCTTCACGAAGGGCCAGCTGGCGCAACGCGGCGGTCTGATCCGGCCCGATGTAAAAGCGGATGTCGCGGCCGGCGAAATCCATGACCCGCGGCCGGGGAAAATCGGTGGGAATCGACAGTGGCTGGGGCTCGGCGGCAAACTGCCGAAGCCAGTACTCCTCCTGTTCCCGGAGCCGGTCCCGCCCTTCGGGACTGTGTTGCCAGTATGCCCAATCTTTATAGGTAAATTCCAGAGGCGGCAATGTCTCCCCCTTGTAGAGGGCGATGAAGTCCTGCACCAGAATGCCCTGCGACACGCCGTCAAACACGATATGGTGGGCATCCATCATCAAGAGATAGCGTGAATCGCCGTGACGGTCCAACCGGACCCGGAGCAGGGGAGCGCGATCCAACCGGAAGGGGCGGATAAAATTCTGGGGCGGTTCACGGTTATCTGTCTCTTCGAAATCGAGAGAAGCCTCATGGGCGGGCAAGATCTTTTGCACCGGATGATCGCCTTTCATGACAAAATAGGTGCGCAAACTTTCGTGCCGTTTCACGAGCTCGCGCAATGCATGTCTCAACCGCTCCAGCTCCGGTTCGCCGTCCAGCCATACCGCCACAGGCATATTGTAGGCGGCGCTACCGGGGTCCAGTTGTTGCAGCGAATAGAGCCGTTGTTGCCCTGAAGAGAGAGGATAATCATCGAGCGCTTCGGCTTTTTTGAGTTCCAGGTGTCCTGCGGTGGCGGCGGCGTTCTGGGCGAATTCTCCCAATTGGCGGATGGTGCGGCGCCGGAACAATTCCATCAGCGGTATGTCGATCGACATGCGTTCGAGAATCATCGAGACCAGGCGAGCGCCTTTCAAAGATTGCCCTCCCAGGGCGAAGAAGTTGTGATCGATGCCTACGCGCGCTTCATCCATCCCCAGAACCTCCGCCCAGAGGGCGGCCAATTGTTTTTCCAGACGATTGCGGGGAGCCGCGTATGGGGCGTCCTCCCCGTCCGGCCCGGTTCCGGGAAGGGCCCGTCGATCCACTTTACCGTTGGCGGTGAGGGGGATTTTATCCAGAGTCACAAAAAATGCGGGAATCATATATGCCGGAAGCCTGGGCTCGAGATAGTCTCGCCATTCGTCCGCCGCCGTATCGCTATTTAGAACCAGATAAGCGCAGAGAAAGAGATCGCCGTCATCGCCTTCCAGCGGAAGCACCTTCGCATCGGCGACATTGGGGTGGCCCAGCAATTGGAATTCGATATCGCCGCATTCGATGCGGTAGCCGCGGATTTTCACCTGGTGGTCGACGCGGCCGAGAAATTCGATTTTCCCATCGTTTTTACGGCGGGCCAGGTCACCGGTGCGATACATCATACTATTACGGTAACCGGTATTTTCGCCTGCGGCGGCGATTGGATTGGGAAGGAAGGTCTCGCTGGTCAATTCCGGCCTGTTCAAGTAACCGCGGGCCACGCCGTCGCCGGCGATGAACAATTCGCCCACCGCGCCGCAGGGGACAGGTTCGAGACTCGAATTCAATAAATATATGGCGGTGTTCTGAATGGGGCCGCCGATGGAGACCGAGCTTCCGGTATCCGCGTCAGGATCGAAGCGATGAATCATACAACCTACGACAGTCTCTGTTGGGCCATATTCGTTGTATATCTCGACCTTCTGGTCCATTTGCCGGTAAACGGCGCCGGCGATGGCGGAATCGAGGTTTTCGCCGCCGAGAATCATGCGCCTGAGATGGGCGGGATTGTACCGTCCCTGTTCCACCAATTTCAAATGAGCGGGGGTGAGTTTGACCACATTGGCCAGATCGTCCGCCATTACACGCTGAATCGCGATCTCCCCATCGACGTGCGGATACACGGCAATGGCGTTGCCGGTGAGCAGGGGGACAAACACCGAGGTGACGGTCAAGTCGAAAGAAATGCTGGTATACAAAGGAAAGACGCATGACTCGTCCCGGACGTAGGTCGTCGCCGCCCAGTGGATATAGTTTACCACTCCCCGGTGCTCCAGCATCACCCCTTTTGGTCGGCCGGTGGAACCTGAGGTATAGATCACGTAGGCCAGATCGCCCGGCCGGTTGATATGAGGCAACGCTTCGGTTTGACCTTTGAACAATTCGGGATCTTGCAAATCGAAGCTTCGAATCTCGTCCCCGGCCTTTTCCCGCAGATGAGATTCGGTAAGAAGAATCGAGGCGCCACAATCCCGCAGCATATATCGCACGCGCTCTTCAGGAATCTCCGGGTCAATCGGAAGATAGGCGCCGCCGGCCTTCAACACCGCCAGCATACCGCAGACAACGGCCCACGAACGCTCCGCCAGAATAGCGACAATGGCGTCCCTACCGATGCCATGCTCCCTCAACCGGAGGGCCAGCGCGTTGCACCGGCAATCCAACTCACGGTACGAGATTTTTTCGTCTCCATGAATGATGGCGGCGCGGTTGGGGAAACGTTCCGCTACCTGGGAGAACAACTGATGAAGAGTATTCTCCCCGGGGTAACCGGCGGCGGTACGATTGTTGTCGATGACCGTCTCCCGCCACTCTTGCGGCGGCATGATGGGAAGATCCGCAACAGGGGTATCCAGCGCGGCCAACGCCTGGCCGAGATAGAACTCGAATTGCCGGAGCACGCGCTCGATGGTGGCTTCGTCATACATCGCCCGAAATAGAAGGTCGCCCTCGATCGAATCTCCATTGCGGCGAAACAGGAAGGTCATTGGATGAGGGGCCGGATCCAGATACTCGACGGGATGAATGTCCGGTAAAAGCAGCCCCACATCGAACAACGGACAGAATCCATCGCCGACTTCCAATTCCAATTGCCGGGCCAGCACACCCACGGGGTAATCGGCGAAATCGAGCGCTTCATCCAATGATTGCCGCACTCCCAGTATCAAGTCCTTGAAGCTGGCATCGGAAGCGAATTTCGCCCGTAGAGGCAGGACAGTGTTGATCAGTTCACCGCCGCCTTCCTGACGGTACACAGCAGTACCGATAGTTATATCCCTGCTGCCGGAATAATTGTGAAGCAATAGTAGGAGACCCGCCAACAAAATCATATGCAACGCCTCATCCGATCGATCGCTCACCCGCAGAAGCCCCTCGCTCACATTGGAATCCAACCTGAAAAACCTGGCGCTTCGCAAGGCCTGCATCTCCTTTCGGAGAGGCCGATCATAAGGGATCCCCTGTTTTTCCAGATCTCCGGCGAATATATCGAGCCAGTACTCCTTCTCTCGTGTTTTTTGACCGGCGGCAATGAGCTGCTTTTCCGAAACCTTCATCATAGAATCATTCCCGTATTTTTAAAATTTGAATTGCACATCTTTCTTTCGTTTGCCGACTCCCTGCAATTGCAGGGAGAGTAGGATGTCGGCCGGGCGGACATGATGGTTGGCTGCAACCGCCGACACAATGTCGTTGAAATATCCGCCGAACCGCGCCACAGTCTCCGGTTTGAATAATTTGGTGGAATAGCCGAACGAGACATTCAGGCCGTCTGCCCGTTCGCCGCAGGAAATCAACAAATCGAATTTGGCGGAGCTGAGCTCGGTAGTAAATGGGGAAACCCTCAGACCCTCGATTTCCACTTCTGTATCCCCGCCGCCGGCATAGGCCATCATGACGTCGAACAGGGGATTGCGATCCGCGTTGCGGTCCTTTACCAACATCTCCACCAATTCGTCGTATTGGACATCCTGATTCTCCAACGCCCGCAACGTATGATCCCTGACGTCCGCCACGAATTCGGCGAAGGGGCGGTAGCTGGCGACAGTGTTTCTTAGAGCCAGAGTATTGATGAACACTCCGAACACCTCTTCGAGGTCGGAATGGGGGCGGCCCGCCACCGGCGTACCAACGACAATATCCTCCTGGCCGCTCAGCTTGTGGAGAAAAATGTAACACACCGCCAGGAACACTGTGAACAACGTTGTGTTCTGATCCTTCGCCGCTTGCTGCAACAGCATGGTATGTTCCCTGCCGATTTCGAGGCGAACCTGGCTTCCGGCGTGTCCCAGCACCTCCGGCCGGTCGAAGTCCAACGGCAGATTCAATCGCGGAACGCCGCCCGCGAACTCCGCTGCCCAGAAGTCCCGCTGGCTAAGGACCGCCTGCCGTCGCTCCGGAGCCTGTTGCCAGCATGCGTAGTCGCGATACTGAAGCCGCGGCTCCGGCAACTCCCGTTCCCCATACAAAGCCACCAGATCCCGGATGAACAGCGCGTTGGAAACATAATCGGTGACAATATGGTGAAAATCCAGGACGAGAATGTGCTCATCAGTCGATTGGGCGATCAAGCCCACCCGCATCAGTGGCGCCGACTTCAGGTCGAAGGGGCGGATGAAGGAGTCGATGAGACTCTCGACACTGGTTACGCCGAAGCTTCCATCGCCGCCGTCAATGAATTCGAGGTCGAAATCCACTTCGCCGAAGATCCTCTGCTTCGGCTCGTTATCGATGGTGACAAACGCTGTCCGCAATGGTTCATGCCTTTTGATTAGCCGCCGGAAGGCCTCTTCGAGCCGGTTACGGTCCAGGGTCCCTTCCAGTTTTACCGGCATAGGAATATTGTATGCAGTGCTTTGGGGCGACAATTGCTGCAATATATATAGTCTGTGTTGGGCGCCGGAGAGAGGGTAGTGTTCCGCTTCCATGGCCCTGGGGATGGCCTGGTACCTGTCGCGGGACAAGCCCTGGATATAGTGGGCCAGTTCCCGGATGGTGGGCATCTTGAATATTTCTGTGAGAGGGATTTTGACATCGAGCTCTTTATGGATTTTTGCGAGGGTGAGATTGGCGTTCAGTGAATGGCCGCCAATCTCGAAGAAGTTGGCGTCGATTCCGATCTCCTCCGCCGCTGTCTCCAGCACGTTGGACCAAACCTCCACAAGTTTTCGCTCCACATCGTTGCGAGGCGCCGCGTATTCACCCCTCTTCCCGGTGTCGGGAGCGGGCAAACTCCGGCGATCCACTTTGCCGTTGGGTGTCAGGGGGATCTTTTCCAGTTGCATCAAATAGGCGGGAACCATATAATCAGGAATCCGCTCCAAAAGTATTTGGCGCAATCCGGCGACATCCATTACCTGCCGGGAGGTCACATACCCCGCCAGATATTTTTCCCCCGATTCCCGCTGCCGGTCGATGACCACCGCTTCGTCCACTTCCGGCAACGCGCAGAGCTGATTCTCCACTTCTCCCAATTCGATGCGGAAGCCGCGGATCTTCACCTGGTGATCCACCCGGCCGATGAACTCGATTTCACCCCCGGGTAAAAACCGCGCCAGGTCGCCGGTGCGGTAGAGACGGGACGCCACCTCTTTTCCCAGAGGTGAGGCGTCGGCGTAGGGATTTTTCACGAATTTGTCCGCCGTCAATTCCGGCCGGTTGAGATAGCCCATCGCCACTCCGGCTCCGGAGATGCACAATTCTCCCGGGACTCCCACCGGCCGCAATTCAAGGTTTTGCCCCAGGATGTAGACTTGCTTGTTGCCAGCCGGTACTCCGATGTGGGGCGCGGCGGTCGAAGCGGATTCGACGCCCACTTCCGCCCAGGTGGTCCAGACAGTATCTTCGGTGGGGCCGTACAAATTGTACAATTTAAAAGGAAGGGCCCGTGTGAGATAATGCTTCAATTTATCCCCGGCCACGCGAATCGACTTGAGAGCCGTAGCTTCGGCGGGCCAGGGCAGTGCCAACAATTGCTCCGCCAGCACAGTCGGTTGGTAAGAGATTTCGATTTTGTTTACGATGAGCCAATCCTTCATTTTCACAGGATCCATCTGGGTTTCCGAATCGACGATATATAGAGTCCCGCCTGCGGTGAGACATGGCCAGATCTCGAACGCCATCGCGTCGAAACTGGGGCTCGCTACCTGGCTCATGCGGGTCCCGGCCTTTTCACCGAATAGATGGCGGTGATAGCGGACCAGGTTGGCCACATTGCGGTGAGGCACCAGCGCTCCTTTGGGAAGCCCTGTCGAACCTGAAGTATAAATGCAATAGGCCGCGTTTTCTGAGGAGACAACCGGCATGGGAGCAATGGATTGGCTGTTTACGCAGGCCTCGATATCCAGGATTTCGACGCCGGGCCATGAACAGTCCCTGCCGCCGTGTGTCAATACAAGACTGACCGCGCTATCTTCCAGGATGTAGCGAATCCGGCTCTCCGGATAATTGGTATTGATGGGAACGTAAGCGGCGCCGGTTTTCAAGATTCCAAGGAGCACAGCCATCATAGCGGCCGAACGCTCCATATATACCGCCACCAACATTCCGGGGACAATTTTCCGTTTGGTAAGCTCCCCAGCAATGGCATTCGCTCTGCCGTTCAGTTCCCCATACGTCATAGACCCGTCGCTATCCACAACAGCCGGCCGCCCGTCATCGAGAGCGGCCTCTGCGAACATCCCGTGGATGGTGGCGTCCGGCGGGCAGGCGAACGCGGCATCGTTGAAGGTTTTTAGCAACGCGTTCCGCTCGAATTCAGATAAAATATCGATCTCATCGAGGGGCCTGTCCACATCCTGGAGCGCGGCCTCCATGAACGCGGTGAAATGGCCGATGAAACGGCGCATGGATAGTTCGTCATACAATGACGACTTATAGTGAACCTCGCCTGCCACCCGGTCCCCTTCGCTGCGGAAGGAAAAGATCATGTTCAGGGACACTCCCTCCAGATAGGATCGGTCATGGATATTCTCGAGCATCAATCCCAGATCGAAAAACGACGATACATCGCCGGAAAAATCCGGGTCCAATTGAGCGAGCAGCGTCTGTACCGGGTAATTTTGATGCTCGGTGGCGCCGGTGACGCTTTGGCGTATCGCCAGGAGTAGGTCTTTGAACGAATGTCCCTCGTGCAGGACGCTCCTGATCAGGAGCACCGTGTTGACAAATTCCGCCTCCACATCTTGCTTCAAGGTCGGGGTGGCGATCACAATATCATTTTTGCCAGTGTATTTATAAAGCACTCCCACCAATCCCGCCATCAAGATCATGTAGAGCCTGGCGCCGGAGTTGTTGCTCAGTTTGGCCAACCGGCGGCCCAATTCTTCGCCAATGGGGAACGAGACTGTTTCGCGCGGCTGCCCCGCCGCGGGTACGGAAAAATCTCTGGGGAACGAAACGAGTTCGAGCTCCCCCGCCAGATTTTCCAGCCAATAATGTTCCTCGCGGGTAAACTGGCTGGAGGCTATGGTATGGTCGTGTGTCTGGTTACTTTTTGTCACTCTTATTCACCTTTGATTCATATTGATTTGTTAAAAGTCGAAGTCCCCGTCGTCGTCCAATGTTTTTTGCGACAGGCCGACGGGTTTGATGTATTTGCATTCATCGATATACCGGTTTTCATCGTTCAGGTCCAACAAGTTGGGAACCGCGTTCTTGTGCAATTTCTGCCAGCGGGTGTCGGCGTTGAATATGTCGTTGATGGAGTAGGGATTGGGAATACCCAACTCCCCGCAGCGGCGGACAAACCGGTTTACCCGGTCGTAAGCCACTTCCCGGCTGGGATCGCCGTCCACGATCCAGGTTTGCAAGACCAACATCTCTTTGGCCCAATCGGGGTACAATAATTTACGCATGTCTTTCCATCGGTCGGTGGCCGCCTGCCCGCTATAACCATAAATAAAAGGATTGCATTCGGCTTCGTAGATCACGTTCTTCAACCGTTCGAGCAAATCCAGCGTCTGTTGGAAGTCCTCCTCGGTTTCACCCGGATGGCCGATCACCCAATAGGTGGTGGTCTTGATCCCCGCCATCGCCAATGTCGAGAGGGTCTGCTCCGTCAGGGCGGGAGTGATTTTTTTATCCATCATATCCAGCACATGTTGCGATCCGCTCTCCACTCCAAGGCGAACCCGGTACATGCCGCCCCGGCGCCAATGGATGGCGGTGTCGATATTGCAGACTCCTTCGTCCACCCGCAGATACCCATCCCAATACAGAGCCGTGCCGGACAACAAAAACTGGTCCGCCAGGTCCGTGGCCACATAGTTGAGCAGGGAATCGTTCATGAAGAAGACCTGCTTGCGGTATTTACGGTACATACCGATCATCTCTTCCACAGCCTGTTTGGGATCTTTCTGCCGGTACTCGCCGTAAAATGAGGCCACATTGCAAAAGCTGCATTGATAGGGGCAACTTCCAGAGGCCTGGGCCGCCAGATAGGGATAGTCCCCGTTGACGTCAAAATCATCCATATCCGGGGTGTTTTCCGGCGAGAAGCCCAGAATCCGCCGGTCGATATCCTCCAGCGACAATACCCTTCGCTCCGCCGGCAACTCCCCATCGAGGAGTTTCAACATCAGATTCTGCCCTTCGCCGATGATGATGTTGTCGATATAGGGCGCCTGTTGGAGAAAGTTTTCGAAATTGGGGGTGCCCCTGAGTAAATGATCGGAGAAAACACTCCCCCCCATGACAGTCTTGATATGGGGGAATTTTTCTTTGGCCAGGCGGAACGCGAACAAAGAGGGGCCGATGGTGTCTCTCAACACCGACAGGCCTAATACACCTGGATTTTCACGCTCCAACAACTCGATCACATATTCTTCCATATGCCGGTAAAATTCATCGAGCACCTGATTCAATTCCCGCACCCCGCCGGCATCCAGAAGGGTGTAGAAGGTCTTGTGGACAATATCCGCCACCAGACTACAATAGCGCGCTTCATCGACGTAATTGATATGGGCCAGCATATGGTTGCGCAACACGTCGTGCCCGATGTTGAAGAAGTTCCCCTGCTTTTCTTTGGGAATATATGTTCCCAATACCGCGAAGTACCGGTCGTACAACCGCTTGAACCGCTTGCCTGTGTTGGCGTCGGCGGTAGTCACCCTGTAGCCGTGGTGTTGGAGAAAGGTCTTCAAGTGGGCGATCCCCTGGGGAGGGACCAACGGCGTCCAATAAGGCAACATGGCCAATACGATTTTATTGTTGACAGCGTAAGGTGTTAATTGGGTCACAATCAGCTCTCCTATATAAAACGATTAAAATTCGAAATCCCCCTGCTCGAACACGCCGACGTTGGATTCCATCACCTTCAGTTGAAGCGAGAGTTTTATATCCTTTAAAAGCATGTCCGGTTCCGCCGCCGCCTGCCTGAGAATTTCGACGAAATGGCCGGTCATCTTCACTCCGG
>JAHELQ010000712.1 GCA_024644125.1 Candidatus Aminicenantota bacterium
GGATTGTAGAGATGTTCCAATACATCTCCAAAATTGATGTAATCGAGACTTTTCTTCTCGAATGGAATATCCATTTTCTCCACATCACACAGGAATACTTCGTCGCTGTATTGTTCGGCGATTTTTATGTGGGATTCCCGGATGTCGATGCCATATACTTTTTTGCAGCCCATGGCCTTTAAATAACGATTGGTCGTTCCATACCCACAACCGACGTCCAACGCAGCGTCTATGTTATCATATTGGCGGATAAAGCGGAAAATATCTTCCCGCAACAACTCCCCGTAATCATCCATCTTGATGATGCTTTTCATCTTTTTCTCGAAAAACCCGGGCTCCTTGTTTGTTTCTTTTTTTTTCTTTTCAGCCATTTACTCCTCCATCACAATCGGAATATTATTTATTCTTGTGGTGATCCAAAAAATCCACGACAAGTTCGGCAGCCCTTTTAGCTCCGCTGTATTTCTTGACTTTTTCCTTGAGGGCTTTGGCGTTTTCCGTATACTTCGGATCCTCCATGATCTCCTGGATGGCGTTCTTCAATTTTTTAACGCTGAGGGTGTCCCGGAAAATCATTTTCCCCATGCCGAGTTGCTGCAACCGGTCGCCAATGCTTTCCTGATTGGCCACGTTTGGTATGACAATCGCAGGCACTCCCTCTTGCATCGCCTGGAAGCAGGTCCCGGAACCGCCATGGAATATCAAAAGATCGGCCAATTCCATCACTTTCCGCCCAGGGAGATATTTCGCGATAAAGAAGTTGGTGGGAATGTCGCCCAGTTCTTCTGGATCGCAATTCGATCCGGTGGTCATCACCACCTGGTAATCGGTATCGCCCAATGCCTCGAATACGGTTTTGAACAATCCCAACACTCCGGTCCCGCCCTGAGTCATATAAATAATGGGACGGTTACGATCCAAATTGCTCACCCAGGCCGGCAACGGCACATCGTCTCCCCAGGTGATGGGGCCAACCTGGTAATAATTATCGGGTAGGTCTTTTGGAGGGCGGAATTCCGGGAAATCAGGCAGGATATAGATATCGCCGGCCATCACTTCGTTCAACGTCTGAAACTTCTTCAAACCCCGCCGCGCCCCGAATTTATTGTATTCCTTTACCCACGCTTTCAACGCCAACTTCCAGACTGCGGGCATCAGCACATTGTCGCTAAACCACTCCACCGCCTTCAATTTACTGTATAGCGGCGGTTGGAACGCGTGAAATGTTTTCAGTTTAATAGCCGAGTAAGGGGTGAAGTCGGTCTCGATCAACTGGGCAATCGGCAAATTGGACAACATCGCGCTCATCCGGGCTGTAATCCGTGTATCATTGACAATCATATCAGGCTTGTGTTTCTCGACAGCCCGTAGATCGCCATCAACAAACCGTTCCAGACTCTCCGCATCATGCCAATTCCCCACATTCATGGATTTGGGATCCATATAAAACTCGGGAGGATGTTCCGGTACGTATTCATTGACGAAACCGGCTTCCTCGATAATATTGGCGAGAATTCCACCATAGGCGAAAAACACTTCATGCCCTCCGGCCCGGAGTTCATTCCCGATCTCGATCAACCGTGAGACATGCGCCAATGTCTGTCCGCCCATCGCCGTCATCATGAAACGATATTTCTTATTATTTTGACTCATTGTTACCTCTCGTAATTGATTCCTTGATTTAATTTTCGTAGTTTTATCGAACTCATAATTTTACCAATTCACATACCTGAGGGACGTGTTCATCCCTGATGAGATTTTTTTGCTCCAGCCTGGAGATGACTTCGTCCAATTCGACCTCCCGGATACGGGCATAGGTCGGCAATCCATCTTTGCTGTACCCGCGGTACCGGTAGTATTCATCGAGCATCCCTGGGTTGTCGAGATTTATTTCGTGGTACGGAAAACATTTCTCCGCATCTTCGGTTTTTCTTTGGGGAAGACGGTCGTCCTTGCGATCGATTCCCAACAACGCGTTAAATAGTTTCATCACCTGGTAAACCCTTTCGGAACCAAGCCAGAAGTCCTCTTTTGACAGCTCCGTTCCGGCTGCCGCGTTAAAAACGTCCAGTAAATCCCCTACCTGGGCTTCTCCGTTCAAAAAAAGGTTTATCAGAGGGAATATACAAATCCCCATACAATCGCTCAAAGTCTTGTAATTCTCATGCCACCAGACATAACGCCCTTTCGCCACAGGGGATTTCATATCATAGGCCGACGGATCCGCTTGTTTTTCAAACATATATTTCATGGCATGGGGCGTTCCAAAGGCAAAATTGGTAAAGGGCATGGCCTTGAGATGATCGCCGCCGCGGGGAGAAACTGCGAAACCCAGAATCCAGGGTGTGTTTCTTTCCGCCCGGTAGGCCTGGCCTTTGTAATGAAACGCGAACGCTTCCGAGCCCCGCCCGATTTTTTGGGACGCCAGCCTGACTCCATCAGCTAAAATATCGCCGACTCCTTCCCGTCTGGCTATTTTTCTCGCCAATTGG
>JAHELQ010000713.1 GCA_024644125.1 Candidatus Aminicenantota bacterium
ACGGAGAGCGCTACGTGTACCGGTTCACCTCCCCCTGGTTGCCGTTGAATCAGAAAAACTACGCAGAATATCAAGAATTGGGACAACCCGAAGATAGACAACGTAAGCTAAACGGCATCCTGGTCAACAATATCATCGCGTTTTGCAAATTCGCCGGTTACACTATTCAGGAGACGCTACAGGTAAAATCGCGGTTCACCCATACGGAGGCCAACCTCAAAGGGTATACCCACACGGCGATCACCGGCCAATTCATGGTGAACATCCTGCTCCCCGATTACCTGGGGTTGGGCAAAAGCTCAAGCCGCGGGTATGGATGTATTATCAAGGACTTATAGAAGAGGGCAATCATGATCGAGCATTTCAAAAAAATAGGACAGACGGTGTTGGAGCGTAACAATTATTACACCATCAAAGATACTTATGAACAGAGGCGCGCCTTCCTCCTCCCGCTGACGATACTGCCTGTAGTCCGCAAAGACGGCATAACCCGCGCCATTTGCCTGGACCTGGATCTGGAGAAGAGGCAGTACACATTCAAGCTGGATCGAGAGTTGATCGATGAGAATCGCGAATACTTCTTCGGTCTCCGGGTGGGAACGCCGAACGACAAGAAAAAATTCCTGTGTACGAACAATTACAAGGGTTTGCTGGATAAAACCTTTTCCGATATACTCTCCTTCTTGTCGGACAAACGTGCCGCCAGCGAATCACAGGCGTGGTTTGCCGAAAATGTCTCGACCAAATACGACCGGTTGATCCAGGATATCGAGGACTCTTTTTCAAGATTCGACGGAACATGCCTGGAGCCGGAGCAAAAGATTTATTACGACCGCATCGCCCAGGATGAAACAAAACCGGAGAAAATTTACGAAAAGCTCCTTTTGCAATTGTTTCCAGAAGCGAAAAAAAGTGACCAACTGCCTTCGCTCTATCTCGTCACGATCAACGGCCGTCACATCCTCGAGCACCCGGACCCGGACATTCGTTCAGCCTATCTGGCGGTGGCCTACTATGATCTATACCTGCGGTACACGCTGGAGGGAATCCACAGCGATAAATACTGCCACGCGTGCGGAACCGGAGGAGATGTGGCGGGGAAATTGCCTCTGCCCATGAAATTTTACGGCACCACCAACCGCTTGAATTTCGAAAACACCAAAAACCAAAACGCCTATAAATCCTTCGGATTATGCCCAAAATGCATGGGTGACATTCTGGTGGGCATGAAATATACCGAATTCCAACTGCAAAACTATTTGTTCCATATGACGTGCTATCTGGTTCCGGGCCTGCCGACAGGCGGAGCGGAATTTGAAAACCAGTTGAAAAAAATGGCGCGGTTGCTTGATAAGCGCGAGGGGATGTACCACGACGATATAAAATCCATAAAGGAGTGGGTGAACGCGTCCGTGAAACGGCGGGCCCCCCTTCGTTTCAGCCTGCTGTTCTTCCATAGCGAAAAAGCTGAATTCAATATCTTGAGATACATCTCAGACATCGAGCTGCGGGAACTGATGGGCAAGATGGAGCTTTTCGACCAGATGACGGAGCGTTATCAACTGCACACAATAGGGAAAAACGACAACAGCTTCAGGCTCATCGACATCCGCTACGCGCTATTCCCTTCCAAAGGCTCGCACGCAAAGGCGGATTTCACAATCTATGGAAAAGCGTTGCTCAGCTTCCTGGACAATTTCTTGAGCGACCGGCCATTGAGTTATCGAGACATGATCGGCAGATTCACATCCATATACCGGCGGCGGTTTTTGAAAAAAGACGGATATAGCGACATTTTTTCGCCGATGAAGATGGTGTGTTTTCTGACGATATTAAAAGAGCGAAATTTATTGAAGGAGGAGACAGGGATGAACCAGTTCCAACCCAATACAGAGATTCTCAAGCAGGAATATCGCGATTTTTTCGCCACCCACGCGGGAGTGTACGAAACGAATTTCCATCGCCAGGGCTTGTTCTTGCTGGGAACCGTGATCTCCCGCATCGCCTATGAGCAAAAAAGAAAAGGCGAAGGCAGAAAAGACAGTTCCACATTTTTGGCAAAACTCAATTACGATGGCATCATGCCCCGCCGGGTACCTAAATTGGTGGGGGAAGTGAAAAAATTCGCCGTCATCTACAGCATCTACCAGGAGCCTGAACTCTGGGGAACCATTACAGACCGGCTACAAGGCATCGAATCATCGCCCCTGAAACCGGACGAAGTGGTCTTCTACATCCTCACCGGCATTTCGTTCGAAAGCTACCTGGGGATGAAAAAAGGAAACGAATACAGAATGAACAAACTTCACGAAGGAGAGGACAATGGAGAGCAATAATATCGAAACCATCAGCAAAAACAGCGAAATCCTGTTCGTCTACGACGCCAAACTCACCAACCCCAACGGGGACATGGACAACGAGAACAAACCCCGAATGGATTACGACACCAACACCAACCTGGTGAGCGACGTGCGCCTCAAACGTTATATG
>JAHELQ010000714.1 GCA_024644125.1 Candidatus Aminicenantota bacterium
TTTTTCAACTATTCATTGAAAAAAAAATAAAAACATTTTGGCAGGCATGGATTTCGTTAAATCGACCGCCGGTATCTAATACCGGCGGTCTATGTCGAAGGAAATACTTGTTGACAAATTAATTTTCTTGTTGAATGTCCAGGAGTTCAACCTCAAAAATCAAGGTGCAATTGGGACCGATCCGCGATCCGAAACCCGATTTTCCATAGGCGAGCTCAGAGGGAATGAAGAATCGATATTTTCCGCCTACTTTCATCAGCGGAATCCCCTCCTTCCATCCGGGAATGCAGCGTTCTAGCTTGATTGACAGCGGAACGCCCCGTTTCAAGGAGGAATCGAATTCTTCGCCGTTCAGGAACATACCATTGTAATGAATTCGAATCGTATCGGAAGTCGCCGGATTCGTACCTGTCCCTTCCTTTATCACAGAGTACTGTAATCCGCTAGCGGTAACAATCACCCCTTCATTGCGGGCATTTAGCTCCATAAACTTTTCCCCGTCGCTTTTGTTCTTTTCGGCCAACTCCTGCTGCTTTTTCATGCGTTTATCCTGAATATTTATTTTAAACAGTCGGATTATTTCCCGGTTTTCTTCTTGCCCAAGGAGCAGAGGATCTCCGTTCACAGCATCCCTCAAACCTTTGATGAAATACTCGATATCGGTTTCCTTGAGGACATCGATAAAGTTTTTCCCCATATCGTATCCGGCAGAGTAACTGGTTTTTTTTTCCATTGTATCCAGTTCTCTTTTTTCGGTGGCGGAAAACAAACGTCCGGTGGTTGCGGATAAAACCAGAATGAGGCAGGTGACAATAGTCTCGACCAAATAGGATCTACGCATGATGTCTCCAGTTGGCTCTATTTTTTGGTGCTTTTTTTCTTGGAGTCAGTGTATTCCTTGGGGATATTACTGGTGGGCAAGCGGTTTTGGCTGGCGGGAGCTTCCTCGATATTCAGAAAAGCGATTTCGAATATCAAGACGGCATTGGGTCCAATCGCATTTCCCATTCCACGCTCGCCGTAACCGAGATCGGGAGGTACATAAAAACGAAACTTCGCCCCCTCTTTCATCAACTTGATACCTTCCGCCCAACCTTTTATGACACGGCTCGGGTTGATAACAATAGGTCCGCCCTGCTTTTCCGTGCTATCGAACACAGTTCCATCGATCAGACTTCCTTTGTACTCCACCTTGACATAATCAGTGGGTTTGGCCATTTGACCCTCGCCCTCTTTAAGAACCTCATACTGAAGGCCGCTCTCGGTGACGTTGACACCTACCCTCCTGGCATTTTCCTCCAGGAACTTTTCACCTTCAATCTTGTTTTTCTCCCCTTGCTTTTTACGGAGCTCCTCGTCCCGTTTCATCATCTCGCTACGGAATTTAGCGATTACCACATCAATCTCTTCTTTCTTGAGTGGCGCCTCTTTTTCTGTTGCCGCATCCCTCATTCCAATGAAAAAATAATCCAGATTTACGGCCGTGAGAATTTTCTTGAAATTCTTTCCCACATCGTAACCAATTACATAGCTGGTCTTATTTTCTTCATTATCCAGTTTGACCGGACCTTCGTCTTTTTGGGTGGGTGTCGTTGAATTGGTACAAGCCGGAACAGTCATCATAAACGCAATCAACAAGACTAACATTGCATGTCTCATGTTTAACTCCATCAGTTAAATTTTTACCCTAAACAATACCAAAAATAAAAAAAAATAGCAACAAATTGAAAAAAAAACTCCATTTCAACCTATGGGAAAAGCAAATTATAGAGGTTCCACTTGAATTTCACTAATCCTTACTCCTCCACCGACAGCGGGCAACCGCGTTGGTTGTTTCCTTTACCACCTCTTACCACCTCCGCGCCCATCCTGTACATAGATGTCTATATAGGTGTAATTTTTAGTGATATCGGTCGAATCAACCACAAGCGCCGGTTTAAAGAGGGTGATCTCTTCTGTGACATCGCCTATATCCGCTGGATCGAGACCTTCAAGCGTAGCGTTGGCGGGAATGATATCCCAACTGGGATCGAAACTGAATGTGATGCGATACCAACCGACCTTGGATACAGCGGCGGGCCAATCCATACCGGGAGTCGGCCACCGGGGTTCGGATCCAGGAATGAAATGCCCAAGATCCCAATTGTAACCGTATACAACTTTTCCCGCCACATTCACCTCCGCGGAAAAGTGTCCGGTACGCCCATCGATGCCGAATTTCTCATAAACTGCGCTATCCAAATATGTCGCTGCGACGCTATCCGCAAAATAATCACCATATGTATCCGGAATAACACCTGTAGGTGATTGGGTGGCATCGCCAGGCCAATTCAATTTATGGATGGTGAGCCTGGCGCAACTGGAAAAAACCGTGGCAACGGACATTGGTTCAACTGTGCCCGAATAAGTCCCATCCGGCAGCAACATCGCCGGCGTTCCCCAGATTTCGTCGATTCGTTCACCAAACAGATATTGCATCGAATAACCG
>JAHELQ010000188.1 GCA_024644125.1 Candidatus Aminicenantota bacterium
GTAAGCCAGTCCAGATTCTTTATCCTGCCGTTCCAGCCAGGAAATATAGGCGCTGTACGGAGTTGGTTTTTTGTTTTCTAGAGGCTCTTGCCGATGAATGCGATGATAAATCTCCATAAAATCCCGCATCAGAATTCCAAAGCACCAACCGTCCATGATGATGTGATGGAAGCTCCAAATCGCGTGATAGACGGTCTCGCCTATTCTGAAGAGAGCGATGCGCATCAATATGTCTTTTCCCAGATCAAATCCTCTGGCCCGGTCCTCAACGGCGAACCGTTCCAATTCCTGAATGCGGGCCTCTTCATCCAGTTGCGACAGATCACGGAAAACGATCGTCGCCTTCCTGGCCTTGAGCACCACTTGTCGCGGTTTTTCGGTCTTCTGGAATGTGAAGACAGTCCTCAATACTTCGTGCTTTTGGATTAAATGGTTGAAGCTCTGTTCGAATATCGCGATGTCGAGCGAGCCTTCGATTTTGATGGTTGTTTGCTCAAAATAGAGGGGCGACTCTTTGTTCAATTGGTGATGAAAGAGCATTCCCTCTTGCATCGGGGACAATGCGTAGATATTCTGAATATCGGTTCGTTTCATTGGTTTCCTCGTTGTCAGAGGTTCTCCTCCATTGCCATTACAGTATCAATCGCTTCAGAGAGCGCCGTGACATGTGGGTGCGAAAACATGGAGAAATGGTCTCCAGGCACCTCTAAACATTGTAATGGTTCAAAACAATATTTTTGCCATAGATTAGTGTCTTCGAGCCGGGATTCTTCAGCGCTGATGAAATGAATCATCCGTTTAAACTCTCCGGATGGGGTATAAGCGGCCCGTGCCCGGTCCAATGAACGGGCGACAAATATAAATCGCAAATACTCTTCTCTGGATACCGATTCCGGCTCGGGAAGCGCCCTTCGCCACCCAGAAGGAATCCAGGTTGCAAGCGAGACCGCGTCGGCAATCTTGCCACGCAAATCATCCCAGAGCATAGTCAAAGAAGATGAGGATGATGTGTTGCCTTGAATATTTTCAAGCAGCCGCAGCTCTGATTCCAGAGTGAAGGCACGGCTCCGATCCGCAGGGAATGTTCCTGGAGCGGCGCTATTGATCATAATCAACGATTCCACTTCGAGCCCTGCCTCCTGCAATTGAAGCGCCATCTCAAACGCGATGGTTCCGCCGACGCACCAACCTGCCAGGCGATATGGACCCGATGGTTGGATGCCGCGGATGATGCCGATGTATTCCGAGGCAAGATCGACGACTTCGATATTTCGGGGGTAGAGAAATTCCTCCATAGCGACGCGGATTCCCCAACAAACTGAAGGCGACGCCATCTGCTTGCATAATTCCGCATACCCATCGACACAACCTGAACCGGCGTGGACGAAAAAGAATGCCGGCTCGTCCGGATCGCCGGCTCGCAGCATCACAGTCTTCGGGTGCGATTTTTCCTGCGTATTGTTTTGAAGCAATGAATCGAGATTGCGAATGGTGGGGCATTGCAAGAAATCCACCAACGGAATTGTCGCTTTAAATTCCTCGCTGATGCGCTTCATCAAAACCGCCGCGGACAGAGAATGGCCTCCACTTGCGAAGAAGTCATCGTCGAGCCCCGGCTCAGAACCGGCAATGGATAGCGCAGAATTCCAGATCACCGCCAACCGTTTCTGAAGTTCCGTTTGTGGAGGAAGGGATGCCTCGCTCGAATCTTTTCTCGGAGCAGGCAACGACCGGCGATCGACTTTGCCGTTGCTGTTGAGGGGGATTTTCCCGATGGGAATGATGTGAGTTGGAATCATGTAAGCCGGCAAATGGCGGCGCAAGTACTCGATTACCCGGGCTGGCGAGGGAATCCCGCCTGGACCTGCAACAATATAGGCGGTCAGCATCGTGTTCCCCTCTCCAGGAGTGTAGGGAACTACCACCGCTTCTTGAATGGATGGATGATTGCAGAGACAATTCTCGATCTCTCCCGGCTCAATTCTGAAGCCGCGAATCTTTAACTGATCGTCCAACCGCCCCAGGAACTCGATATCGCCATCATCCCGAAGTCGCGTTAGATCCCCGCTGCGGTAGAATCTACTCTGCCTGCCCGAGATGGAATCGTCGATCGTTACGAACCGCTCTTCGGTCAATTCCTGCCGGTTCATATACCCGCGCCCAAGCCCGCTGCCGCCGATGAGAAGTTCGCCCGGGACACCGATGGGAGTCTGCCGCATGTGGCGATCGACAATGCGCAAAAATGTATTGGTAATCGGTTTTCCGATGGGGATGTGCCGATCGCATCCTTCCATCGTATCCATCCGGCGGCACACCGCGAAGACCGTTGATTCGGTGGGGCCGTAACCGTTGATCAATCGCCCGGGACCCAAATAATCGAACGCCTTTTGCACATGATGAACCGATGCTTGCTCGCCTCCAAACGCGATGACCCGGATCCAACGAAAGCTATCGAGCGCTTCCTCCACCATTACATTGAATAACGCGGCTGTCATAAAGAATGTCGTCACCGCTTCTCTAAGAATGCAACATCCCAACGCTTGCGGTGATAAGATGGTCTTCTGCTCCAATAAAACCAACGCCCCGCCATTCAACAACGCTCCAAATATATCAAATACCGATCCGTCGAACGCAGTGGTGGATAATTGGAGCACCCGGTCGTCAGGAGTAAATTGCATATAGTCACTGTCAGCCACCACCCGTACGACGCAGCGATGATCGATCATCGATGCTTTGGGTTTGCCTGTAGAACCTGATGTGTACATTATATAAGCCAAATCCTGAGGTTTTAGACCGAGCGCCTCGTAATGGCTGTATTCCGAATCATGGTCGAAGGGAAGTTCGGTATCGTAGTCACGGCCCAGCACCAGCGCCGGTTGCGAGTCCGTGATAATGAAATTTAGCCGCTCGTCAGGCAAAGAGGCATCCAGTGGAAGATAAGCCGCGCCGGAACTCAGGATGGAGAAAATCCCTATCATCACTTCAAACGATCTATCCGCAACGATGGCGACGATAGAATCGCGTCCCACTCCCCTCCCGCGTAAGGCCGCCGCCCTTCTATTCACCTCTTCACCCATACAACCGTAAGTCACATGATTCCCTTCTTCAGACTGAACCAGAGCTATTCGTCCTGCGTTTGCCCGAACTCGGTTGCAAAAGAGATCGACGATGGTGGCTTCGAACGGCAATCGACTGGATGGCCCGGTTAAATAATTCAGGAGTTTTTCCTTCTCATATGCACCGAAGATCTCGATCTTCGCTGGAGAAATGTCCGGTTCCCAGATGAAGCGATCGATTATGCGCTGGAGATAGCCCAGCCAACGACGTATGGTTCCCCCGTTGAACGACGCGGCCGCGTAATGGAAGCGGAAGATGAGTCTCTCCTCGCGCTGCTGAACCGCAATCAATAGATCGAATTTCACGTCGTTACCTCCAGAGTCGATGAGATTGATCTCCAGATCCGGCAATGAGAGAGACGGCATCGCGATATTTTCCATAGTCAGCATCACGTCGAACAGGGGATTCCCGCTGGATCTACCTTGAAGTCCCAGTAGGCGGACCAGGTCTACGAACGCTACATCGCGATGTTGTAACGCTTCTGCCACAGTCTTTTTTGCATACTCGACAATGTTTCGATAGGTGAACGAGTCACGGAAACGAAATCGTAGCGGCAACGTGTTGACGAACATGCCGATGACGGAATCGAGGGCCGGGTGGCAGCGACCGCTCTCCGGGATCCCGATCACCACATCGTCCACTTCACCGAGGCGGGAGAGCAGGATCGCTACCATCGCCGAGACGGCCATAAACAATGTGCAATCATTGTCGCGACACCATGCCAGGAGAGCGAGCGATTCATCTCTTCCTAGTTCCAAAGCCTCCACTCTGCCCAAAGAACCCTGGCTGCCGTTTGCGGAAGTCTCTTTCGGCAATTCCAATGGCGGCGGTAGCGGTGTGAACTGATTCTGCCAGTA
The DNA here is from genome assembly GCA_024644125.1 of Candidatus Aminicenantota bacterium. Classification (GTDB taxonomy): domain Bacteria; phylum Acidobacteriota; class Aminicenantia; order UBA2199; family UBA2199; genus JAHELQ01. Next base: position 3,975 of record JAHELQ010000188.1, read on the forward strand.
GTTCAGTTGCCGCGTCAGTTCGCCGGATGTTTGCATTTCCGCTACCCAGCACGCGTAGTCTTTATATTGAACCTCCAGTTCTGGTAGCGTTTTTCCGCAATACAGATCGAGCCATTCCCGCACCAAAATGGCGGCCGAGAATCCGTCGGCGATGATATGGTGCATGTCCACCAGAAGGAGATGTCGCTCTTCCGTCAGAGACGCCGTACCTACCCTCAGTAGCGGCGCGCGCTCCAGAGAGAACGGCTCGATGAAGGCTTCGATGATCGAAGCGATGGATGCGATTCTCCCATCGGGAGGCAACTCCAGATCTTGAAGCGAAAAATCGACTAGCGGGCAAATTCGCTGAGCAGGTTGTCCTGCCACAATATGAAACGATGTGCGCAAACTCTCGTGACGACGGATCAACGCGACGAAGGCTCGTTCGATTTTTTCTCGCTGCAGACGGCCTTTTACCTCGAGGGCATGGGAAATATTGTAATTGGTGCTCAAAGGATACTGCTGATGAAGGGCGAATTGGCTTCGTTGAGAATGCGACAAAGGATAATAGTCCATTTTTTCGATGTTGACGATGGAAGGAAGCGATTGATGGTTCGTTGCCTGGACCAACGCGCTGATGGAACGGATGAAGGGCTGCGCCATCACTTGTCTCAACGGCAACGCCACTCCCAATTCTTGATGGATGCGTGCCGTCATGCGGGAAATAGTCAGAGAATGGCCTCCCAGATAGAAGAAGTGATCGTCGATGCCGATTACTTCCTCCGGTATCCCCAGTAAATCGCTCCAAATGGCGGCCAGGGTTTTCCCGATGGGATCTTCGGGAAGAATCTTCCGTCGCCCGTCGCCGATGCCCGGTTCAGGTAGGTTTTTGTGGTCTATTTTTCCGTTCGCCGTGAGGGGGATCTCTTGAATACGAATGAACTGAGCGGGAATCATATACTCAGGAAGCCATTGTCGCAAAAACGATCGCAAATCGTCGTAATCGATATCATCTTCTCCTTCGGGAATCAGATATGCGCATAAAAAGGGAATCCCTGGCATCCCCGTCTTCACCAAAATCACCGCGTTTTTTATATGACGATAAAGACGCAGGCGGCGTTCGATCTCCCCCAACTCTACCCTATAACCGCGGATTTTCACCTGCCGGTCATTGCGCCCTAAAAAGCGGATGTTACCGTCCTCTAAAAAGCATCCCAAATCGCCGGTCCGGTACCAGCAACCCTGATTCAAGGAGTCAAGGTCCTCGATGAACCTCTGCTGCGTCAATTCCGGACGGTTGAGATACCCCATCCCAACTCCGAAGCCGCCGATATAGATCTCTCCCGGAACTCCAACCGGTACGATGCGTCGTTGCATGTCAAGAATCACCGCCTGAACATTGGCCATAGGTGTTCCGATGGGGATGTGCCGTTGCCGGGGATTACCCCCTTCGTAGCGGTACATGGTGGCGCATATCGTCGTTTCTGTCGGACCGTAGCCATTGATCATCTTCATCCGGGGATTCACTCCGAAGAAGCGTTCGAGGGTGGAATCCTCGATCAATTCAAGTCCGGTCAGGAGTTTGTCAAGAGAGGCGACTCTCCCTGCCTGAAGAAGATAATCGCACACATCCTTCAATAACGAGGGCGGAATCATGCTAAACGTCGCGGCCGTCTTGAGGATCGCCTCCCCTACCAGCGCCGGATCGTAATTCCAATCTCCCGGGACCAGGACCAACGACCCGCCGAAGCAGAGGGGAAGAAACATCTCTACGGTGCTGACATCGAAGCAGATACCACTCTGGCAAAGGCCGCGATCGCGAAGAGAAAAATCTTCTTCGAAGGCCAGATAGGCGCCGAATAGATAATTGCTTAGAGAACCGTGCGATATCATCACTCCTTTGGGCGTGCCGGAGGAACCGGAGGTGTAGATCACGTAGGCTGGATTACCTGCTTCTGGAGCGCAGGCTCCGAACGAATAACCATCGAAGCTCCCGATGGCGGCCTGCAATTCCAGAAGATGTAAACCTGCCGGCGAAGCATTGTTAGAGCGACCGCTCAAAAGAATCCGCGCGCCGCTATCCTTGAGCATACACTCGATTCTTTCTTCCGGCATATTGGGATCCAGCGGCAAATACACGCCGCCGGCACAAAAGATCGCCGTCATCCCCACCAAACATTCGAATCCACGCTGCGCGATCACGGCTGCGATATCCCCTGGTTCGAGCCCCAGCTCTTTCAATTTGGATGCGACTCTGCATGCGCATTCGCGGAAGAAGCCGTAGCTCATAGTCCGCGAGAAGGGATACCTCACATCTTTTGATTCGTAAGAATCGAGGGATACCGCGTGGTCGGGAGTTGTGTCCATATAATGGATGAGCCGTTCGAGAACTCCCCATGCCGGGGGCGACTCCTTTCTCGTATCATTGAATTCATTGAGGATTTTCTCCTTCTCCTCCGGTGTCACCCATTGGCATTTGGATAGGGGGCGATTGGGATGGGCGGTCAATTGCCGCGCCAACCAGTGAATCCGGGTTGCCGCAGATTGAACGACGGCCGATTCATAGACAATTTTATTGTATATAAAATACATCCGGGTGTCAAAACCTGCGTTCACCATGATGTTGAGGTCGTAGCTGGTTTGCTCCAACACCGAGATGCCGGTGATTCCAAATCCGATATCCAATTGTTTCGATGCCTGCTGGATTGTTTCCTTCAAAGGGAAGTTTTCAACGCCAAAAATATGGTCGAATAACGTCTGCTTGAGTATGGACTCCCGCTGGATATCCGCCAACGAGACAAATTCGAACCGTTTCCAGTCCATTGCCAGACAGCTCAATCGTTTCAATAATTGCAGGAAGGATTCGTCGCTTTTTACAGTTACCCGCAACGGGATGGTATTGATGAACAACCCCACCATATTCTGTGAATCGGCAAGTTCCGCCGGGCGGCCTGCCACCACATTGCCGAACACCGCATCGCCACGATCGTTGAAGCAATGTTGCACCAGTCCCCAGAGACCCGAGTAAAATGTGTGCAGAGTCACTTCCGACTGCTTGCAAAACTCTATGATTTCCCGGTTGAGATGATCCTCAAATTCCAACGTGATGCTCCGTTGCCGGTAAGCGGCCGCCAGAAGAGGCGAATCTTTCTTCGGAAGCGAGGCCGCGTTCTCGTAACCATCCAGATATTCCCTCCAGAAATCCAGGGCGGCCGAGTGATTCTGCCTCTCGAACCACGAGACATAATCGGAATATGGCGGCGGGGATGGAACCTGATAGGAGCGCCCGCTCATGAGGCAATGGTAGATCTGGACAAAATCTCTGATTAAAATCCCGAAACACCAACCGTCCATGACAATATGGTGGAAGCTCCAGATGACAGTGTGCGAAGCGGCTCCGGTTTTAAAGAGCGCGACCCGCATCAACAGATCTTTAGAGAGATCGAAGCCTTCTCGGGGGTTTTGTTCGAGATAGCATTCTATCCGATCTTCGCTCTCTTCCTCGCAACAACTGAAGTCTTGATAGTGGAGAACGATGTGTCGTTCTTTTAAGACCACTTGCCGCGGTTTTTGGGTTTTTTTGAATGTGAACACCGTGCGCAACACATCATGGCGTTCTATCAGTTTTTGCATCGACTGCTGGAAGATGGACCGGTCGATTGTCCCCTCCAGGTCCAATCTCACTTGCTCGAAATACACCGAAGAGTCTTCGCTCAATTGGGAATGAAAGAGTATCCCCTCTTGCGTTGGGGACAAGGAATAAATATTCTGTATAAGAGAGCGTTTCATTGTTGTTTCACCTCGTTGTGAACGGTAATTTGCAAATAGGATTCCCGAGGGCGGCCGCGATGGTTTGGGCCAACTTGAGGACCCGGGGCATGGAAAATATCGAAAAATGATCGCCCGGTACATCCCAGAATCGGATCGGTTTGATAGTGAATCGATTCCATCCGTCCCTTCCGGGCATCGGAAACTGGGTGGCGGCGAAATAGTGGACTGGCGAAGCCAGGTTCGCCTGCGGAATATAAACGTTCCGCGCCCTGTCCAACGAGAAGATGATATAGATATAGCGAAGCAATTCCTCGCGCGACAATTGGTCGATGCCAGGGATTGCCAGCTTCCAGACCTCAGGGAGAGCAATTTTGATCGTATCCATCGGCATCATCTCGATGACCGCTGCCTCTGGAAAAATCGAATCCAGAGGCGGTCGGTAAGATGGCGCGCTGCTGTTAATCAAGCCCAGGAATTCGATGGCCTCTCCCTGGCGTTGCAACTGAAGAGCCATCTCGAACGCGATAACGCCGCCGATACACCAACCGGCCAACCGGTAGGGGCCCGATGATTGGATGCGTCGAATAAGTCGCAGATAATCTTCCGCCAATTGTTGAACTGTAATCTTCACCGGCGCCGAATAATCGTCGCCGTTTACGCGAATACCCCAGCAGGAGTAATTCGCCTCCAATTGAAGGCATAACTCTAGATACCCTTCCACCTCGCCGCTACCGGCGTGGATCAGGAAGAGAGGACTCTTTCCGTCATTGCCCTGCTTCAATTTGACCAGCCTGTAATCAATCTCATCGAGAAGTCCATCGTTTGATGTGAGGATGCTCTCGATAAAGCGGATGGTGGGCTGCTTAAAAAATTCCGGTAGGGGGACAGACACCCCAAACATGTCCCGCACCCGTTTCAACATAATCGAAGCCTTGATCGAGTGCCCGCCCAGACGGAAGAAATCATCGTCAACCGCGATGGCAGATTCTATCGACAAAACCTTCCGCCATAGATCCGACACTCTTTGCTGAAGATCCGTTCGCGGCAGTTGGGCATCCGTCTTGTTTGTTTTCAGGTACCCCGGAAGAAGGGATCGATCAACTTTGCCATTGGCGTTGACGGGGATCTTTTCCAGCGCGACAATATGTGCCGGAATCATATATGCGGGCAGCGCTTCTTCCAGAAAACGGCGCAGCAGGACATCATCCAGCGCGAAGCCCGGTTCGGGAACGACATAGGCGACCAGAGACGATACTCCTCCCGGCTCATCGACAGGGACAACAGTCGCGTCGCGAACCTCGTGATGGCAACGAAGCCGGTGCTCGATCTCCCCCATCTCGATCCGGAAGCCGCGAATTTTGAGCTGCCGATCTTTCCTTCCTACAAACTCG
>JAHELQ010000715.1 GCA_024644125.1 Candidatus Aminicenantota bacterium
CCTCATCTCCCTCCAACCGGCCCAATTCGAGTCCACCCTCTCCCGCATCATCGACGCAGACTGACATCACGAATAACAAACCAAACCCAAATAAAAAGCGGCCCCCCCGGGCCGCTTCTCCAACAAAATGGGATGCCGATTTATTGTAAATTGGGCTTGTTCGCGTTAAAATAGGATTTCCGGTATTTTTGCCGGGAGTATCACTTTTCCAATAACCTGACATGATGATATGTTGTGCATGCGTTTTTTTATTAATGTTTGGAGGTGTGTCTTTTATATCTTCGGAATGAATACCTGCTTTTGGATGCAATTCTTCTGGGGGGTAACCAATAGTTCAGTTATCGAGGTGATGAAATGGTCAATCGCGCAAGAAAAGAATTAGGGCAATCCGATCTGGTGGTGGAATATATCTTGATCCGGGAATTGGGAGAATTGGAATCCCTTTCAGTGGAAACTATAGCCAGAAACCTGAAAATCAGCCGCGCTCAGATTTGGAGAACATTCAAGAAAGAAAAGAAGATGACACCTGAAGAATATATTTTCAGGATAAAGCTGACGCAAGCGGCGATTTTGTTGCAATACCGGACGGAGCTTTCAGTTAAAAACATATCCGAAGCTATCGGCTATTATTGTTATGATTATTTTATCCGGATTTTCAAACAATATTTCGGAACCACCCCAGGACGGTACCGGGAACTTAAAAACAAGAGATAACTGGATTTCAACCATGAAAATTGTTTTATTTAATTTTCTTTTATTGGCCGATGTTTTAAAAAATGAAACGTTCAGGCCTGGGATTATGGAGGCTCGAAAGATTGTGGCGATTTTCACGGTTTTAAAATTATTGCGGCTGTGTTATTTTCAAACTGGAGATTGGCCGGGCCCCGCGATCTCCTTCAGGAAATCAAGTGAATAATATTGTGGCGGAAGCTTGCCGAGAATAAATTAGGAAACATAACGTTAATAAGGTGAACTAAGTGATAGGCAAACAAACATCCATTTTTTTACTGGCAGCGGCTTTTTTGACCCTATGTGCCGGCCTGTCCGCGGTGGAGCTTTTGGTAGACCCGGTTCTCATTGTTCCGGACCAAACGGGGACAACTATAGTTGTTGACGGCCAGTTGACCGAGGAGGCCTGGCAGCGGCAGCCCTTGTCGCAGACCTTCATCACCTACAGCCCGGTGTACGGGCAGTCGGTGGATCAGAAAACCGAAATCTGGATGGCCTATTCCCGCGCCTATCTCTACTTCGCCTTCCGTTGCCATGACGACCATCCGGACCAGATCAAGACCTCCATCACCCAGCGGGACAAGATGTTCGCAGACGATTGGGTGGCGGTGCTTTTGGACACCATGGGCAACAAACAGACAAGCTACGAATTTTACGTCAATCCCAACGGCATCCAGGGCGACAATCTGAATTCCAGCGTGGCGGGCACTGGCCTGGCGCCGGATTTTGTCTGGGAGAGCGCAGGCAGGCTGACATCCGAAGGGTATGATGTGGAAATCGCCATTCCGCTGGAGAGCATTCGTTTCAAGAGCGGCGAGACAGTGCGCATGGGCGTCTTGTTCTTGCGCAATATCAATCGCCTCGGCGTCACCGCCACCTGGCCCGAGACCCAACCGGGGCAGACGGACTTCCATTTTATGGTCCCGGTGCAATACCAAAACCTGAAAGCTCCATTGAAGCTAGAGATCCTGCCCAATATCACATATAGCCGCAATGTGGAGCGGACGACCGAGGATGCCTGGGGCGAGAGCGACATCTCCAAAAACGCCGGCGTGTCGGTAAAATATGGCATTACCTCATCGGTAACCGCCGAAGCCACGGTCTACCCGGACTTCAGCCAGGTGGAGAGCGACGCCTTCCAATTGGAGGTCAACCGCCGCTATCCGGTCTTCTATATCGAGAAGAGGCCCTTCTTCATGGAGGGGATGGAGGTTTTTGACTTTGGAGTCGTGCGCGATGGCATGATGCTGGAAGCGGTTCACACCCGGCAAGTGCAGGATCCGTCGTGGGCCGGCAAGATGAGTGGAACCGCCGGTCGCATGAATTTCGCGCTATTGGCCGCCAACGACCGAAGTCCTGGCAGCCCCTGGAGCGGAGACCTGATCAACCCCCACGAGGGAGACAATACAATCTGGGGCATCGGCAGGGGCAAATTCAGCCTGGGCGGCGACGACAGCATCGGCTTCATCTACTCCGGCCGCTATTTCGCGGGAGAGAAAAACAACGCGGTGGGCATCGACCTGCAATACCGCCCGTTCAAAGACGCCCGGTTCAGCGCCTCATACCTTGCCACCTCAATTGACGGCGGCGACAATTCCCCGGTGAGGAACGGCAACGGAGCGAACGCTATGCTCCAATACCTGACCCCCGCGTTGAGCGCGTGGGCCACAATGGAACACTACGATAAAAACTTCTTCATGCAGTCGGCGTTCATGAACCGGACCGCTCTCACCCGCGTGGCTGGCTATGTCGGAC
>JAHELQ010000716.1 GCA_024644125.1 Candidatus Aminicenantota bacterium
AGACGACAGGACAGAGGTTGTCCTGGAGAAAGGTGCAACCATCGAGGCTCACTTGCCGGTCGTCCCGTTGGGGCAGTTGTCCGGGGAACTCTATCTCGATGCCAACGAAAATGAAGAACGGGATGATGGGGATGAGCTATTGCCGGATGTGCTCATCGTGCTCTACAAAGATGGCGAAGCAATCCGATCGGTGGTGTCCAATTCCGCCGGGATGTTCACGTTCGATAATGTCCGCCCCGGACTCTACTCCATTGTGGTGGATGAAGTGGATATCCAACGGGTGTATACCCACACCGGCCACTCCATTTTGGAGGTCGCTGTCGAGCCCTGGGAAGAGAAGAGGGGGCTCGTCCTGCTGGTCAAAAAATACCAGAAACCCCGCAAAAAAAAGATTCTCGACGATTATTGACGAGAGATCGCTCTCAGCCTCGTTGAACGATCCCCGGCATTTCCCGGGGAGGATTTTATTCTTCAGTTCTTTCATGGCCGGAGATACTTGACAATAGGCGTAATTTTATCTAGTATAAATTTTTTTGGATCAAAAGGAGAATTAATGAAAAAGATATTGGTTACAGGCTCAGCCGGTCAAATTGGATCAGAATTAACTCTGAAATTGGTGGAAAAGTACGGCAGCGATAATGTTGTCGCGACGGATTTGAGGGAAGCGCCTGAAAATCTGAAGCAAGCGTGCATCTGCGAAAAACTGGATGTCACGATTTGTCCCGATGTCCGGGCGATGGTTGCGCGTCACGATGTGGGGACAATTTATCATTTAGCCGCCATCCTCTCGGCGGTGGGGGAACGGAAACCTCAGTTGGCGTGGGAAGTGAATATGAATGGTCTTTATAATGTATTGGAAGCTTCCGTGGAACACTCGTGCGCGGTATTCGTACCATCCTCCATCGCCGCCTTCGGACCCGGCACTCCTAAATTCGACACACCCCAGGACACCATCCAGAGACCCACCTCCATCTATGGGGTCACCAAAGTGGCGGGGGAATTATTATGTGATTATTATCATAAACGCTACGGCATCGATACCCGGGGAGTGCGTTATCCCGGTATCATCTCCTATGAGACTTTACCCGGCGGCGGGACCACCGACTATGCTGTGGAGATATTTTTCGAAGCGATCAAAAACAAGAAGTATACATGCTTTCTCAAGGCCGACTCCCGTCTGGACATGATGTACATGCCGGATGCCATCAAAGCCAGTATCGAGTTGATGGAAGCGGACGGCCAAAAGTTGATCCATCGCAACGCGTTCAATGTGACGGCGTTCAGCTTCACTCCTGAAGAATTGGCTCTGGAGATCAAAAAAATTATCCCGGAATTCGAGATTCGTTATGATGTGGAGCCTATCCGGCAGGGAATCGCCGATTCATGGCCCAGCAAGATGAACGACAGTGCGGCCCGGCAGGAATGGGGCTGGTCTCCTTCGTATGACCTGGCGGCCATGACCAGGGATATGATCGAAAAGCTTATCCCCCGGTTGAAATAGTACCGTTTTTTAATAAAAACGAAACACGGCGCGGGCAGTCAGCCTGCGCCGCCAATGTAAAAACCGTTCGAATTTTTTTCGACTGGCTGTTGAACATTTTTCCGTTTTTTATTACAATAGTTCTATGACCGATTCGACCTGTGGTTCGCTTGCATATCTCGCCGGATGTTCCCGGCACCGTTTTTCGCTACTGAGATACGTGAACCGCTTCAACGGGCTATGAAGCCCCGGTCGCTCCTTATGTCTTGAAATCCATAAAATTTTCATTGCAACACTGTCAACAAAAAACAAACTCGGAGGAAAAAATGAATGTAATCGTATTGGGAGCCGGCCTGGTGGGTGGACCAATGGCCCTTGACCTGGCGAAGGACAATAATTTGAAGGTGACGTCGGCTGATGTGAGCCGGAATGTCCTGGAGGCGTTAAATAAAAAAAGCGGCGGCGCCGTCGCCACTATCCAGGCGGATCTTTCCAATCCGGCGAAGGTGAAAGAATTGGTAAAAGATTTCGATATGATCATCAGCGCTGTCCCCGGATTCATGGGATACCAGACTTTGCAGGCCGTCATCGAATCCCGCAAAAATGTGATCGATATCGCCTTCTTCCCGGAAGACCCATTCGGATTGGATGCTCTGGCAAAAGAAAACGGAGTGACCGCCATTGTTGATTGCGGCGTCGCCCCGGGCATGAGTAATTTGCTGACCGGCCACGCGGACCGGATGCTCGACAAAACCGAAAATGTATTGATTTATGTCGGTGGCTTGCCCCGTGTACGGGTATGGCCTTATGAATATAAAGCCGTGTTTTCCCCCATCGATGTCATCGAAGAATACACCCGTCCGGCCCGTTATGTGGAGAACGGAGTTGTGGTGACGCGTCCGGCCCTGAGCGATGTGGAGTTGCTTGATTTTCCCGAAGTTGGGACTCTCGAAGCTTTTAACAGCGACGGCTTGCGCACTCTCATCGATACGATCGACGG
>JAHELQ010000717.1 GCA_024644125.1 Candidatus Aminicenantota bacterium
AATTCTCCAACAAAGAACGCGAACAAACCACCAACCTCGACTACTTCGGAGCCCGCTACTACGACCACGCCACCTACCGCTTCAATTCCACCGACCCCATCATCAACAAAAAAGAAGCCATCGCCAACCCCCAACTCTGGAACCTCTACTCCTACTGCCGAAACAACCCGGTAAGTTTCCTGGATCCCGATGGGAATAAAGACCGCCCATTCCAGCCAGGAGACGCAATGGTCGATGAAGAAAAGGGCACAGAAACTCCCAGGTTTATAAATGGGAGGCCGAATAGAAAAGCATATAATTGTCATTCGTTTACATGGCATAATAGTCGAGGGGATCGCACTGATTTTAGAAACATGGACCTACTTAGAATAGGTATAACAAAATGGGATGCAAGTCCAGATGATGATATGGGCAAATACAAGATGCTTCATTCTGATGAGCCTAACAATCCTAATGATAGGGTTATTTGGTACCTGGATAAAAACGGAAGTGGGCAGTACGAAAAAGGTGAATTTATCGGGCATTCAGCAATTGTAAAAGCTGTAGATTCAGAGGGGTATACTACTCATGTGAGGTCTAAATTGGGTGGTGGAGGACTCTCTACGAATCATCCCTTGGCTCCGGGTTATTATCATCATCAAAAAGACAGTAAAGGAAATATTATTGCTAAGTATAGTAGGGCATATTTTAGAAAAAAATAATTATCTATTTTATAACGCTTATTCGAGAAAATTGAAAAAATTGTCTATGGACATTTTTTCTGTTTTAAAAAACAAGGAAATCTGATTTTGTTAGCATGTGGTAATAAATCCATTAGTGCTATAAGGAGTTATAATGAAGAGTTATAAATATTTAAAAATAAAATGTAGCCATAGAAGAAATTTATTTATTGCAATTACATGCGTCTACATTTGTAGTTGTTTAGCAGTTGTTGGATGTTTGAGCAAGGAGCTGAAGAGGGATGTCGTCGATCTGGGTTATGAGAAGGAGAGATGTACCTATGATGCAATTTCTTGTTTGCATTTGAAAGGGGAAAAATCTATACCTTTATTAATTAATAAGATATCCGACTGCCAATCAAAAACATTTTTTACACTCGCGAATTCGAGGAATTCTCAATTCGGCGGGTATTATGAGTGTTATGGCTTTTTTTATGCATATTTGATCGAATTAATTTTAGGCAAAGAAAAATTGGATGAGATAGAAGATTTGTATCTATATCATGGGCTTGGCGCTCAAGGGAACTATATTTACTGGGACGGTCTTCTCGTGGATGAAAATGAAAAAATGGCCGACAAAAGTAACCTGAGTGAGATCCAGGAAATTTATGCTGCTTGGTGGGAAAATAACAAGCACAAATCCTTGAAACAGTTGAGAGAGGATTGGAAAAATGATAGGGGGCCATTGTCAGGTTCCCGATATCGTTGGCATTGATATGTGAGGTGTAATAAATCATGAATTATGTAAAAGCGAGTGGAAGATTTACTTTGACGACATCTGCCGCGTGGAGCAAGATCATGCTTGCCTTTTTGCTTATTAGTTTGAGTTTTAGCGGATGTGTCTGTGGCGCAATTTCGGAACATATCAATAAAATCAGGAATGACCCGGAAGAAAAATTAACCCAAGCAGCTATTTTTAGAATATTCAACAATGGCAAGCGGTCAATCCCATTACTAATTGAAGTGATTTCGGAAAAAAGATACTTTCGCTATCGCTTGAATAATCCTGATAATCCTACCACATCAAAAATAAATGAGAATATCGGCTATGTATACGCCTATCTGATTGAATTAATTTTGGGGAAAGAAGAATTAGAGTTAATTGTGACTGACGATGATTTTCTTGGATCAAAGAAAAATTATGTTTATTGGGAAGGTATCGTCGCTTTCCAAGACCCAGAGGAAACTGCTTTGATTGATGAGCACACATTATTTGAGATTCAATATTTGTATAGACGCTGGTGGAAGAACAACAACCACAAGTCCCTCAGGCAGTTGAGGGATGAATGGAAAAGAGGATCCCGGCCATTGACCCATTCCAGATTTTGTTGGAAATAGATCTAGAAGTTGTAATAAAGGGGATAGGTGAATGACTCTTTGGACACCAAGGCAGAGCTATTGGCGGCTGTCCACCAAAAAGAACCTTCAACTCAAGAAATCACTGGCGGAGCGACAAAAGTTGCGGCTCCGCCCTCCGCCATGTCTCCAGCCCAACAACCGGGAGCTGAGCCCGGAATGACGGTGCTTGATGGAAGCGGCGGCTCGGTTTTGCAAAGTCAATCCCAAACCATGACATTAAGTGATTCATTTATCGGAGGCATCGACACCTCTCCCATCGTCAAACAGCCGGTACGCGATACCGGCTCCTCCACCCGAAGCGCCGGCAAACCCACGACCACTGGCCTGTCAACCCCCCAGACCGGAAATTACAAGAAGACCTACTACATCTACACCTTCGACGGCAAGCTCCTGGCGGAATA
>JAHELQ010000189.1:0-3637 GCA_024644125.1 Candidatus Aminicenantota bacterium
GTAATAATGGCCGTTGAAGGAAAGCTCGCAATTGCCGATGGTCACATGCCTCCAGCCGCCCAGCCGCCCTTCCGGCCCGCCGATACTGCCGAATCCGGTGTATGTGATCGAGCATCTATCAATAGAAAGGTACTCTACATCGGCGATGTTCACTCCGAATTCATCGATGTGATGGATATCCAGATCTTCTAGAGTGACATGGGCGATGGGCCGTTCGATGGCGATTAAGGCGTCACGGAACGCCGCGCCGTTATGGTTGGTGATCTCAAGATTCTTGAGGGTGAGATAACTGGAGAGGCGGATTCCTGCCATCAGATTATTTTTGCCGGCAAGCACCGGGCGATTCCCCTCTTCTCCTTTGATGATGATGAGCTTGTTTTCGCTTCCATCCGGCGGCGAGAGGATGTCCGAATCGTATTCGGACAATAGATACCGGCCCCCTTTGATAATCAGGGTATCTCCGGGTGACAGGCGCCGCGATGCGTAACCGGGGGAACGCCAGGGTTGGGTTTCGGTACCGGGATCGGTATCATCTCCTTCCAACGAGACATAGTAGGTTTCTCCCGTTGGTCCGGGTTCGGGATTATCGTCCGGTATGGGGGGCTCGGGACTTTCGGTTTGTTTTGGCGCGCAACCTGTCAAAAAAAACAGTATCACCATGAAGACAAAAATCCAGACAATCAATCTCTGTCCCGCCATAGTCATACTGTATCACATTTGTCGCAATATGCAAGTTAAAAAAAGATTTACTTCTTCGCCAAACTAGCTGGGATTAATCATCGGAGTTCTGGCGAAGTAATTCCTGGGCCCGTTTTTTCTCTTCTTCCAATTGGCTTTTTTTTCGCTCCAGGTTAACCTCTTTATACCATTGGGTAAATAGATTATCAAAATATTGGGGATCTTCCAGCATTGCTACGGTCACTTCGAATGTGCCGGCGACATCCATATAATTGAGGGATGAGGCTTTGCCCAGAAGATCTTTGACGGCGGAAGAAACCTGTTGGCCGTTCTTTTGGGCGAATTCCAGGATGTAATCCTGCGCTTCCGGCCCCAATTTCAGCTCGATGCCGTATTCGCTTTTGAAGGTTTCGATAAAATCGACGAACGGTGACTTTTCAAGCATTTTTAGAAGTACGTCTTTGGAGGAGACGCAGAGCTCCTTATCCACCGTCAATTCCTTGAAATTGGATCCCGGCAATTCGAATTGAAAATCGGTGAGGATATTCTCCCAAACGCTCACCAACGCGCGGGCGCCGGTTTTTTGATTTTCAGAAATCTCCGCCACGAATTCGAGGGCGTCCTCGGTGAAGGAGACGTCGATACCGAATGCCTTGAATTCCGCTTTGTATTGATTGATAATGGAGTCCTCGGTATCCCGCATAATACGGATCAGATCGTTTTTCGACAACAAATTGACATGGGTGCGAATGGGGATCCTGCCCACCAATTCAGGTATCAAGCCGTAGCGGATGTAGTCGTCGGTTCCTGCGGCTTTGTAATAGTTCATCAGAGTGTGAGCCCTGGCTTCGGTTTGAGATTCACCGAATCCCACCACCACAAAACCGCCGTCTTCCCGGACCCGCCCGGATTGATGGCGCAACCTCTCTTTGACGATCTTTTCAAGATCGTCGTTGGGACGCTTGAACGATCCACCCACGACGAAGAGGATTTTTTCGGTGGAAATCATATTTTTTTGCTTTTTGCCTGAGGGACGCTGACGGTCCATCACCTCCTGGAATTGGGAGGCTGGGGACATGGGATTGTCGATGGATACGTACTTTCGCTCCACCAACTTCAACACCGCTCTCTGGAAGCCTTCCCTCGATATGTCATGGCCGATCATTTTTCCGTCTTTCGCTTTTTTATCGATCTCATCGATGAAAATGATACCGCCGTAACGGTTGACAAAATCGGCTTTTTCCTGACGGTTCCCGCCGGGAGCGATATCGATCAATTCCCGGATCATGTCGTCCGCACTTTTGCCCACATAACCGGCTTCGGTGTAATCGGTGGCATCCACGATCAACGTGGGGATCTCCAGTAAATCGCCCAGCACCTCTGCGCAATAGGTTTTGCCGCTGCCTGAAGGACCGGCGATTATGGTGTTTTTCTTGCGGAACCGTTTGACATCGCTCTCTTCTACCTGTTCTTCCAGATGGCGAATAATGGCGAAGTGGAATGACGCTGCAATGGAGAGTCTCTTTTTATACTCCTCCTGCCCGATGACATATCGATCCAGATGTTCCTTTATCTGGCGGGGGGTGAGAACCGGGATTTCTTTTTGACCCATCTCCTTCTTCGAACCCAATTGCCGGAGCAATTCCTCTTCGTATGCGGCTTTCGATTCTGATTGCGCGTCCAGGTAGGCTTTCGCCGCTTGTGCCTCCGAGCAATCGAATTGTTTGACAATACGCTCGATCTCTTCTCTTGGTATCGATATCTTCATGTTTGTGACACCTTTTTCCAATCAAACATAGGATTCTATATTGTATCCAATTACCGCAAATTTGTAAAGCCGGCGGAGGGAGCGTCGTGTCTTCAGGACGACCGGCGGTTGAATTTGCGAAACAATACTACGATGAACACTACATGCCCCAGAAGTCCGCACGCGATATACAACCAGAAGTGATTTCCCGGTTGGTACATGGAAAGAAAGGATTTGGTTACCCAGAACGGGGGAAAGATTCCGGCGGCGTATTGCCACCCGGAGCGGATGAAATAGGCGGCGAAGGGGGCCAGAAACATAATGCCGAATCCCTTCGAGAGAGCCATCCCTTCCACCTTGTTGTTGGCGAAAGCCGCGAGGAACAAGGCCATGATGGGCGCTTCCAGCGAGACTAAAAACGCGACCGCCATCGCGTGTAGCGGCTTATACGGAGTGAGGCCGGTGACCGCCAGGAACAGGTTGGAGATAAGGAAGCTTACGATGACGGGTGCGGCGACGCGGTAGGCGATGTAGCCTTCGCGGGAGAGGGGAGTCACGGCGAAGTAGGCGATGATCTCCTGGTCCCGCTCCTCCAGGATTAAAAATCCCGTCACCATCCCGAACATCATGGGGGTCAACAAGACCATAAATCCGGTAATCAAAGGATAGTGGGGAGCCAATTGGAAGCCGGTTCTGGCGAGAATCAAGCCTGCCGCAAGGGGAACCAGGAATTTGACGAAGAGGATGATGATGATCGGAGCGAAGGTCACCAATAGCAACACCGCATCGCGATAGATGTTACGGGTGTCGCCGATGGACATTGCGGCAATGTGTTTCATTTTGTACCTCCGATGGCGAGGATCACGTACTTGTAAAACCAATTGCGGGCCCAGATGTAGGCGATAACCGTCCATATGGCGAGATTCACAGCGGAGTAGACGACCTCACCCGGCGTGGGCGGGTGGAACGGGGCGTCCAGCAAAATGAGCGAAGCCTTCGTAGGCAAGATGTAATACAACGGCGTATCGACGATGTGTAAAAACCCCAGTACCGGTAAAACGAATGGGAAGGTATAGATAAAGGATTGGATCAGGTAATTGTTCACATCTTGAACCCGCGCAGCCAACGTGAATCCAATGAGAGTGAAGAACACAGAGCTCAAGAGCACACCCAACAGGAAGAGTAAAATGCCGCCGGTCATTCCGTGGGAGA
>JAHELQ010000189.1:3647-9064 GCA_024644125.1 Candidatus Aminicenantota bacterium
GATGCCGAGACTCGCCAATACGGCTATCAAGGAGAGGGCTGTAATTTTTGAAAAAAAGTAATCTTTCATTTGAAACGGGGTGACAAAAAGACTCTCCAGGGTATGTTGCCCCTTTTCCAGCAATACGATGCCGCCGATGAAGTAGAAACCCAGGATGGAGGTGTCGGAAAATATCAACAAGGTGGTGACCGTCGGGCTGACGGAGGATGGTAAATTGCGGATGATGATGATATACAGAGCGCTCACCAGGAGGTAGGCGTAATAGAATCCATGTCGGAACTGGAAGATCATGTCGTACGCGATGACCCGTCCCAATTTCATGATAGCCTCCTGCCGGTTGTCTCGATGAAGATGTCTTCGAGGGACGCTTCCAGGGTGTGCATGGTTTCGATTTGCCTCTCTCTGATGAGGGACAGGAATTCTGGATTCGATCCGATCCCTTCGAGATTGAAATCGCTGGATTGGCGGCAGGTTCCGACGAAGTATTCGATACGCACCGTCCGTTTGCCGTTTTGCAGCATCAACGCGCGGGGAGAATCGATGAGTGCGATCTCTCCGTCAACGATAAAAGCTACCCGGTCGCATACCTCAGCCGCCACAGTCATATTGTGGGTGGTGAGAAACACTGTTTTTCCTTGCGCTTTGCAATGGAGAATGATATCTTTGACGTTCCGGGCATTGACCGGATCCAGCCCCGACGTGGGCTCGTCCAAAAAAACGATGTCCGGTTTGTTCAGAAACGCCCGGGCGAAGTTGAGCCGCATCTTCATGCCTTTGGAGAAACCAGAAACGCGGGTATCGGCGTCTTCCGCCAATCCTACCATTTCCAACAATTGCATTGGCTCATCGGTGTCGCGACTATATAGGGAACGGAATAGGTCCAGGTTCTCGCGCGCCGTCAATTTCGTGTATAGATTGGGAAATTCGAACGCCACTCCGATGTGGTTGTAGAAGTCCGGATCGATGTCCCTGATTTCCCTCCCCATCACCGTCACGCTGCCCCGATAATTTTTTAAGATTCCGATAATGATTTTTTGAGTGGTGCTTTTGCCAGCGCCCGACGGTCCCAAAAAGCCGAAGATTTCTCCGTCTTGTACGGCAAAGTTCAATCCTTTGATGGTGTCGCCAGAATTTCCCGGGTAATTGAAGCGCAGATTGTTGACCTCGATCATATTTGCTCCTTCGCAGAGTGTGGCTCCGTTTTTTCGGCCATTGGGACTATAAAATATTTTTGTTCCCAAGTCAAGGATATGAATTTTTTTAGACAAGCGACTTGACAGTGGGCCGGTAGGCAATTATATATATATTAACTGAAATTATCGGGTATATCTACCCGGTAAAAGGGGGTAGGATGAACCAGTCGAAAGTGTATCTGACTACTGAGTTTTCCTTGATTTTCGCCGGAGTTCCGCTGGCTATTTATTTTAATTTGGTAAGAGTGCCGAAGATTTTCCCGTTGGTGGCGGTTACTGCTTTCGTGTTACTGGTGTTGCTCAAAGATGGGGAGTACAAGCGGCGGGAACTCTGGAGTCTGGATGAAATCGATGAGGTGTTGCCGGGACTGCTGGTAAAATTCATTCTGGTGTTCGCCACTCTGGTGGTTTTGGTGATGGTGACCAGACCGCAGGCCTTGTTCAGTTTCCCCAGGCAACGGTTGCAAATCTGGGGTCTGGTGATGGTGTTTTATCCTTTATTGTCGGCTTTCCCCCAGGAGGTGATCTACCGGGGCTTCATATTTCACCGATATCGTTCATTGTTCCCGGAGCCCTGGATGCAAATTGCCATCAGCACATTGTCGTTTTCGTTTTTACACATTATTTATGACAATATTCCGGCTGTGTTGCTCACTCTGGCGGGAGGCTATATCTTCTCCCGCACCTATCTGAAAACGCGGTCAATATTGATTACTGCTATCGAGCACGCCATATACGGCTGTTGCATCTTCACCATCGGCCTGGGGCACTATTTTTATGAACCGCTGTAGTTTACAGCGCTGGCGAATATTATTTCGACGCGGTTTCAACCGGGACTTTGATATTGTTGCTGCCCAGGAAGAAGCCAAGTCCAAGTCCGAATCTAATTCCGCCCAGCCTCTGTTTGAAAGCGTCGATCTCCGTCGTGGCGTAATTATACGAGAATGATCCCTCGACAAAAAAACGTTTCCAGAAGCCGTAGGTCACTCCGATTCCCACCTGGAACCCGACGCCGGAACCTTCGTTGATGTCGCCTTCGATATCTTCTTCTTCAGAGATACTCACGACTCCCAATTCCGCCTTTACCGCGAATTCCCCTTCGTCGATATATCCGATACGGTACATCAAACCGCCGGCCAGGAATTGCCTGGTGGATTCTGATTCTTTCAACGACAGGGGGTCGGTGCCGGTGGATTTTAATAGCGCGTAACTGCCCCATAGGTAAAAATTACTCTTGATCCTGATATTGAGTTTCAGCTCCGGCAAAAATTTCCCTGTGCCGTAAATATTTTTATAGTCTTCGTTATCCGCGGTGAATGTATTGGCGTGAACCGACAGGGTCAATGCCTGCGCCGACAGAGACGCTGTTACCAACAACATGGCTATCATAATCACAAATGCTTTTCTCATCCTATCTTACTCCTTAATTGTCGCGAGTACCCGGAAGGGGACACAAAATAAAATCTATTGTATCATAATTTGATTGAATAGAAAAATAATTTTGAAATTAACCGGAAAAAACAAACCCCGGCCACGTAGGCCGGGACAGGATTATTTTGAAATAAAACGGCGGAAGTTCAATAGGGAGATGGTGGTGATAACCACTGCGATGGCTGCCAACGCTCCCAATTCACGAGTGAAGTAGGCGACGCTGTTGCCTTTGAGAAAAATCTCCCGGATGATCTCGATGAGGTAACGGACCGGATTGATGTCCGCCAGGAATTTCAGGCCCGGTGGGATGTTTTCCACCGGGGTGAAGAGGCCGGAGAGGAGGATGAAGGTCACCATGGAGAACCAGGAGAAGAACAGCGCTTGTTGCTGGGTGCTGGCGATGGTGGAGATGAGAAGGGCATAGGAGAGGATGGCGGAAAGGAAAATAAGGGCGGAGAGCAGTAGATACCAGAGATTTCCCCGGACCGGGATTCTGAACCACAAGATCACCACTACGATGCCCAGACTCATTTGCACCAGTCCCACAATGGCCATGGGCAACGCTTTGCCGATATAGATCTCCAGGGGGGTGAGACGGGAAATCAAGAGGGTGTCCATGGTCTGTTGTTCTTTTTCCCGGACAATGGAGACCGAGGTCAGGAACAATGTCAGAATGGTCAAAAGGAGACCTACGATCCCGGGCCCCATATAGTTGATGCTGCGCAATTCGGGATTGAAGCGGATCAGGGGTTTGCTTTCCACCGGCAACGAGAGACCTGTGCTCTCGATGTCTTCCAGAATGTATTTTTTGATGATTCCGTTGAAATACCCGGCGGCGATGGCCGAGGTGTTGGAGTCGATCCCGTCCATCAAGATCTGGATTTCCGGGTATTTGAGAGGGGTCTTCTTTTTGTCGAAGGAATCCCTGAATACGATCACCGCCTTGACCTTACCTTTCTTGAGGGTAGCCATCACTCCGACGGGAGGGTTTGCCGTCACCGAACGCACGTCGAAAAGAGGAGTGTTGACGATGCGATTGATGATTTTGTGCGCCGCCTGATTGGAAGAGAGATTGACAATCTCCACCGGCACATGCTCGATGTCGGTTCGCACCACATACCCCAGGATGACGATCTGAATCATCGGGGCGATGAACAACAGAGGGAGCAACTCCTTCTGCCGGAAAATTTCCGTCAATTCTTTTTTTACCAGATAAAGTATTCTCATGCCGACCGTTTCCTGTTTCGATTGAATTTGACAGTTGATACCGCCAGTAGGAACAGGCTCATCAAAACCATAGCCAGTCCTTCTACAACGAAATATTTCAACTCGGCCCCTTTTAGGATCACGCCGCGGATGATTTTCAAGAAATATGTGGCGGGGACGATGTAGGAGATAGCCCTCAAGGGGGCGGCCAGTGAATCCAGGGGAAATATGAAGCCCGACAACATCACCGACGGCAACAGGGTCACCAACAATGTGGCGAACATCGCCGATTTTTGACTGGGAGCAGCGGTGGAGATCAAAATCCCCAACGATAGACCGGTGATGATATACAGGAGTGAGAAGAGGAGCAATACCAGCAGGCTCCCTTTGAAGGGGATACCGAACCAGAATCGGGCGAAGAGGAGGATGATGATCCCGTCCATCAGGGCCACGAAGATGTAGGGGATTGTCTTGCCGATGATGATTTCGTGGGAGCGTAACGGCGAGATGAACACCAGGTCGAGGGATCCCGACTCCCGCTCCCGAGAAATACTCAAGGAGGTGAGAAGCGCGGAAATCATCACCAGAAGAAGCGCGATGAGGCCCGGGATAAAGAAAAAAGCGCTCTTCACCTCGGGATTGAAATAGACCTTGGTGCTTATTTTGAGAGATTCTTTGAGATTGCGCAATTCTGAGATAAATTCCAGCAGGATCAATTCGTTGTATTGGTATACCAGGTTAGCCACATTGGCGTCGGAGCCGTCGATAACGAGTCCCAACTCGGCTTTGCGGTTGTTTCTGATTTTTTGGCTGAAATCGGCGGGGATGACGATCAATTCCTTCAGTTTCCCCGCCTTGAGCGACTCCTCCCCTTGCGCCAACGGGTCCTTGTATTGGGACTGCAAGTCGTGCATCACAAAGTACCGGTTATTGGTGAATTTATCCAATAATTGACCGGAGAGATCGCTATGGGAAAGGTCTACGAAGCCTGCATCGATGCGGTTGAGGTCGTAACTGATGGAATAGCCGAAGATGAAAATCATCAATACCGGCATCAAAAACACGATGGTGAGGCTGGCGGGATCCCTGAATATATGGGCGAATTCTTTTACGATGACTGCTTTAGTGCGTTTCATGGTTCAATATCGCATCCTTGAATAATTGTTCGATGGACTCCTTTTGATGGAGTTCCAACAAGCGTTCCGGCTCTCCCTCCACAATGATGTCGCCTCTGTGGATGATGAGGATCCGGTCCGCGAAATCCACTTCGTCCAGGTTGTGGGTGCTGACCAGGATGGTTTTTCCCTGTTTTTTGAGGTGGTAGATGTCGTGCCAGAACTGCCGCCTCACTTCCGGGTCCACGCCGGAGGTGGGCTCGTCCAGAAAAATGATTTCCGGGTCCGGCATCAAACAAACAAAGAGCGCGATCTTCTGTTTGATCCCCGGCGGTATATCTTTGATCTGCTGTTTGAGAATCTCTTTCGGGATTTGGGACTGAATCTCGATTTGTTTCTCTTTGACGCTCTGAACGGAGAGGCCTGAAACGCCACCGAAGAATTCGATGTTCTCCAGAGAGTTGAGCAGGGG
>JAHELQ010000190.1:0-1629 GCA_024644125.1 Candidatus Aminicenantota bacterium
CGCGCGGCTATGTGACCGGTAGGGGCAAGCCGGCTTCTGAAATTGTCGAGGTAATGCACGCCGGATTCTCCATCACCACCGAGGCCGCCCGGTATTGGGAGGCAAAACAGGAGTTGTTGAAACGGCGGAAACTGCATGGCAGCATCCTCAATTTCACCATCCGCGGCGCAGCGGAATTGACCGCCGTGTTGGCGGAGCCGGTTTCCCGCGTCTATTTTCACAAGGTGCTGTCCAGTTTCAGTATTTCCAATACCTTTGGCGGGGTGCTGGAGCAGGCTGCGCGGTGCCTGTCCCCTTCGGGCGTCATTACCTGGGGGGAACCGGGCTATATTTTCAGCGATATTGTGGTTGCGGGCGACGAAGCCGGGTTAGAATCCGCGCTGGGAGACGCCATGGCCGGTTGCGGTCTCGAATTCCGGAGCCGGAGTTATCCTGTGACCGAGACTCTGCGGCAACCGCCGGTAGAGGAAGAATGGACATTCATTGAAGCATGGAGGAAACATTGATGAAACACGAGCGACCAATCAGTACTAAAATCGCCGCCGGAGTTCCGGTATCCCCCGGAATTGTCACTGGTGCGGTTAAAATCGTCACGGTCACCGCGGATGTAGAAAAGGTCGAAGAGGGGGATATTATGGTGGTGTCGCATTCCAGTCCCGCATTCGCCGTAGGCGTCATGAAGGCCGCCGGTTTGATTTGCCAGACCGGCGGTGTGTTGACACATATATGCATTGTGGCCCGGGAGATCGGTATTCCTTGCGTGGCGCGGGTGCCGGAAATTTGCTCGCGGCTCCAGGAAGGGGATTTCGTGACATTGAACGCTTCCAGCGGTGATATTTATGTTATTGCCCGAGACAGCGCTTGAATGGTTCAGGGAGGCGGTGGGGAAGGTCTGGATCCTCGATGGGGAAAATACCTGGCCCATCGATCTCAACACAGTGGCCCACTTGTTCGTGGATCGTTTTTGGGAGGAATTGCATCGGCATATTGACATTCTCAGAAGCCGGGGATGTGACGAATGGGACATCGCCACTCATTTCATTTCCGCCGCCCGTGTGATCCGGCTGGCCATGCCCTGTTTGTTGGGCATGAAACGATTGGGAGTGCCCGCTTCCGGCCAGCGGCGGGCGTTGTTGGACTTGTTGAATTTAGCGGCCTCGCTCAAGCATGGCGATCTGTTCAACCGCGACGGCGCCAATATTGTCTGGTCGGCCGATCAATGCTACGAAAGGTTGGATCCGGGAAAATTCACGCCGGCGGACCAGGCCTCGTCGCGGCTTTTCCACCGGTTGTGCGGTTTACTCTGGAATTACGCTGAAGCGGTTTATTTCAAGGTTCACGGCGTGGTTCGCGATTTTCACGGTCCGTACCCCCTTCCGGGCGACGGCGCGGAAGTTCTGGTGCGGGATTTTACCGCTCTGGCTCCGGGCTCCTTGTGGGACGCGTGCAACAATATTCCCTTCCGGGATGTCCGGGTGGCGGCGGTGTATCCAGGCGCGGGGCTCGCCGTCGATTTCTACGGCAATGTGGCCATGAGCGGCGGCTCCGGTTATGTGGCCGGCTTGAACCGGTATTTTGTGGAAGCGGACGGCCGTCTCTTGAGTCACGCTGAAATCCGGCGGTTGAGCG
>JAHELQ010000190.1:1639-9061 GCA_024644125.1 Candidatus Aminicenantota bacterium
CGTCACCGGCGAAGTGGAGGTTATGACCTGGCGTGAGCGGGTGTTGAAATACGCTGACATTTTTTGGTATGCCAAAAGAGAATTGGCCAGCGCCGCCGGGCATGACGTCGCAGTGCCGGAAGATGTCGCCCTCAGGATTCGTCGCGGCCGGCAGGACCACCGGATATCCTCACTGGGACGGGATGCGATGTTGCGGCTCTTGCGCATTGCGCTCTGAGCGATCGATGCCTTCAAACGGAGATGATCATGATACAGGAAACAAAACAAACATCCGATACGATAAAGCTCCCGCCGCCGCTCGCGGCGGCGGAAAAACGGCAGTACTACCCCGCCACCCTCCAGCAAGAGGGGGTCTGGTACCAATCACTGTTATTGGAAAACAAGGCCGGCTGGAATAGCTTTCATGGGTGGCGGTGCATCGGCCCCTTCGACCGCGGCGCATTCGAGCGGGCGGTGCTGGCTGTGGCGGAGCGTCACGCGGCCCTGCGCACATCGTTTTTTATGATGGGGCAGCAATTGTACCAGCGTGTTCACCCGTCGTTTTCCCTGGAGGATTATTTCCGGTGGCACGATCTTTCGCATGTTGCCGGGGCCGAAGCCGAGGCCTATCGCATCGGAGCGCGGGATGCCGACCGTCCCTTCGACCTGGAGGCGGGGCCTTTGACGCGTTTTTTATTGTTCCGGTTGGCGCCGGAAGATCACATCGTCATCATCAACAAACATCATATTGTATTCGATGTGGCGTCGCGGCAGGTTTTGTGGCAAGATCTGACCCACCTTTACCGGGATTTCGCCGCCGGGCGTCTACCAACCCTTCGACCGCTGAAGTTGCAATATTGCGACTTCGCCCTGTGGCAACGCCACATCCTCGCGCCTTCGAGAAAGTACCAGGAGCAGAAAAACGAGTGGTTGGCGCGATTGGAGCCGCCGCTTCCGGTTTTTTCACCGCTGGGTATGGATGTGGACCGGGGACAGGCGCCCGTCACCGGCACCGTAATTGCGAGGCTTGACCGAGAGCTTGTCGATCGCTTGCGCTCCATGTCGCTGCGGCAGCGAATTTCCTTCGCCGCCGTTTTTCTCTCGGCCTACACGCTGCTTCTCCATTATTACGGTGGGGAACGGGAAATTATGGCGGGTACTGTGTACAGAGGGCGAAACGCGGATAAGATCCATTTGGACCGGGCAATCGGCCTGTTTGTCAACCGACTGGCGTTGAGGCTGCGGGCGGGGGCCGGGGAAGACACCGTCGCCGCGTTTATGCAATCGGTGCACCGGGAATTGGCTGGCGCTTACAAACGGCAGGATGTGGTGTTCGAGGATTTGCTACGCAACCTTCAACCCTCTGGCGACGAGGATCGGCATCCGGTATTCCAGGTGACCTTCAACATGCTGAAGGTCCCGAATATCATACCGCCGGAGGAAGAACTGCTGACATTCAGACGGGAATGGGACAATGCCGACCGCGATACTCCGGTGGCCAGTCGCTATCCCCTGTCCCTCTACATTCGCGACGATCTGGAAGGGGTGGACGCGTTACTCTTGTATTCCACCAAACTGCTGGGGGATGGCGCTGCCCGGAGGTTTTTGCGTTATTATGAAGCTCTTCTGCAAACCATGTCCCGGGCGCCGGCCTCGGTGCTCCGGGACATGGCGCTGCCGGATGAACGGGAGAAGCGGGAAATCCTCGAGGGGTTCAACAATACAAAGCGGGATTTTAATATGCCGCAAACCATCACTGCTCTAGTCGAGGATATTGCCAGGCGTCATCCAGATAGAATCGCCCTGGCGTTTGAGGACATGCTCCTGACGTTCAAACAATTGGACCTTTCCGCCGGCAGGGTGGCGTATATGCTGGCGGCCCGGGCATTGGGCGCGGGTCAATTGATTCCGTTGCTTTCCGTCCGCTCGCTGGCGATGATAATTGGGATGATGGGGATATTGAAGGCCGGCGGAGCGTATGTACCGCTGGATCCATCCGCGCCTCCTGAACGCTTGCAGGGGGTTCTCTCCGATATCGATGGTCCGCGGCCGTTGACAGAGGCGGTTGTGGAAGATTGGGTCGCAGGTGCCGTCGAAGGTCCGTTGACGCCGGTATCGGTTACGATCGAACCGGAATCGCTGGCCTACGTTATCTTCACCTCCGGATCCACCGGGGTGCCCAAAGGGGTGGGCGTCGAGCACGCGGCCATCGTCAACACACTGTTGTGGCGCAAGGATTACTACGATTTTGGACTCGATGACCGGGTGCTGCAGATCCCCAACTTCACCTTCGACGCGTCGGTCATCGATATCTTCAATCCTTTAATTCAAGGCTCCTGTTTGTTTTTGGCGCATGACGAGCAGATCAAACATTTCGGCCGGTTGGTCGATATGGTCGAGAAGTATTGTGTCACCCATTTTTTAATGGTGCCCAATTTTTACCGCGCGTTTCTGGAGGAATTGGATCGCCCGCTTCCGGCCGTGCGGGTGGTAACACTAGGGGGCGAGAGCGTCTCGCCGGAACTTCTGGCGCTTCATGGGGCGAAACTGATGGACGCCAAATTGGTGAACGAATATGGCCCCACCGAAAATAGCGTGTGTTCTACCGCCATTATTCTCGATTCCGTCGACGGCATCATCACGGTGGGAACCCCCATAGCCAATTGTTTGTGTCTTATTCTGGATCACAACGACCGCTTGTGCCCGGTGGGAATTCCCGGGCACTTGCATCTCGGCGGGCGCGGCCTTGCCCGCGGTTATATCAACAATCCTCACATGACTGCGGAACGCTTTATTTCTTCGCCGTTTAATGACGGTGAGCGGATATACCGCAGCGGCGATCTGGCCCGGTGGTTGCCGGACGGTTCCATCGACTTTCTGGGGCGCATCGACAACCAGGTCAAGATTCGGGGCTTCCGTATCGAATTGGGGGAAATCGAATCCCAATTATCCCGCCTTCCGGGGGTGGAGGAAGCGGCTGTCCGGGTGGAGAACGACCGGCAGGGACATCCGTTCATTGTCGCCTATATCACCGGCTCCGGCGCAGGATTGCGCGACCGGTTGACAGACCGGTTACCGACTTACATGATTCCCGCCCAAATTATGGAACTGGCTCATATGCCCCGCACAGCCAGCGGGAAAATCGACCGCAACAAACTGCCTCCGCTCGAGAGTGTTTATGAGGAAGAGGAATTCGAAGCTCCGGCGGGCGCCATTCAATCGGCTCTGGCCGACGCCTGGCAATCGGTGTTGGGACGATCCCCCATCGGGATTCGGCAAAACTTTTTCGCCCTTGGCGGAGATTCCATCAAGGCGATGCAGGTGGTTGCCCGGCTTCAGGCCGGAGGGCTACAACTGGAATTAGCCCATTTGTTTTCCCATCCCACCATTCAACGCCTGTCCCCGTTTGTCACCTCCGGAGTCCGCGCTATTTGCCAACACGAAATCAGCGGACCCGTTCCCTTTATTCCCATCCAACATTGGTTCATGCGAAAAAATCTCGCACATCCCCATCATTTCAATATGGCGCGGCTCTTCACGTGCGCTCCGGGAATTCCGGCGGATCATTTCCGGCGAGCGGCGGATGAGCTGACGCGGGGTCACGATATGTTGCGGGCGGTACTCTCCAGAGACAATCTCTCCCTCGACATCCGCCCCGTCTCCGAAACGCCGTCGCTTTTGAGGATTTTTGACCTGGATCCGGCGGATGGCGATAACATCGAGGGGGCGATCAAACAAAAGGGGCAGGAATTGCACCAGAGCTTCGATCTCTATTCCGGCCCGCTTGTTATTTTCGCGCTATTGCGAACCGAACGGCAGGATTTTTTTCTCATTATCGCTCATCACCTGGTGATGGATGGCGTGTCATTGCGGATTCTGGAGGAAGATCTCGAATCCGCGCTGGCCCAATTGCACACCGGCGGGCAACTACATCTTCCTCCCAAATCCCACTCGTTTCCGCATTGGTCCCTGGCTCTCTCCGCCGCGGCGCAGAGTCGGCGATTGCAGGAACAGTCGGAGTACTGGCGCGGAGTGTGCCGCGCGATCTCCGATTGCCGGTTTCCGGCCGCCAATCCGCCGGATCTCGCGGAGGGAACGCAGGAGGATTATCTTGTCGCAGAGGCGGCACTCGATGAAGGGTACACCGTCCGCTTGCTGAAGGATGTTCACCGGGTCTACAATACAACCATCGACGACATACTGCTCTGCGGTCTGGCAACGGCGCTCCATGAAACGTTCGGCTGCGGACGGGCGGCGGTCAATCTGGAAAGCCACGGCCGTCACCCATTCGACGGCGAAACAGACATCACCCGCACCGTCGGCTGGTTCACCTGCCAGTATCCGGTAGTGTTGGAGACCCACGCAGGAGAGCATGGTCTCCACATCTGCCGCGTTAAAGAGATGTTGCGGCGAGTGCCGGATCACGGCATCGGGTATGGAATCCTCCGATACCGCGAGGGGGAAGCGGAGGATTCCCCGCTTCACACCGAGCCCCAGATCAGCTTCAACTACATGGGTCAATTGGATCAAACCGGTGAGCGAGACCTCCTCGGCACTTGCCGTCTGGATACCGGCCGGACGAGAAGTCCTCGATCGCGGCAATTGTTCCCCCTGACTTTTAACGGCCGGCTGGCGGAAGGGCGATTGCGCTTCACTATCAAAGGCGATAGTCGCCGCTTCGGCAGGGAGGCTGTCGAGCGGTTGAGCCGATGCTTCAGCCAGAGCCTCGAAGAATTGATCGACCATTGCCGTGAACAAACCCATCCCATTGCCACCCCCTCGGATTTTTCCGCTGCCAGCCTGACAGAGGACGAATTGGCGGCTATCCTGGCGATCCACCCGGAGAAGACGATCGAAGAGATTTTCGACCTTAGCCCAATGCAAGAGGGGATGCTCTTTCACCATGAAATGGAGCCCGGGAGTTTGGCCTACGCTGTGCAGACCGTGTACCGGTTGGAGGGGGATGTGGATGTCTGTTTGTTCGAGGAGAGCCTCAACCGGCTGTCGCGGCGGCATGAGGTCTTCCGCCTGGGTTTTGTCTTCCGGCGCGGTTCCCGGCCGCGGCAGGTGGTCTTCGCGTCCCGCGAGCCTGAGTTTGAATTTATGGACCTTACCTTAGCCTCCGGCCCCGCGGAAGAATTGGAAAATGTCAAGATGCGGGAACTCCAGCGGCGATTCGATCTGGAAACGGATCCGGCGGTCCGGTTTTTTCTGGTCAAGATCTGTCCCCACGAGTTTTATTGGATTGTCACCAACCACCACATTCTCATGGACGGTTGGAGCAATCCTGTCTGGCTCGACGACTTTCTGGCCATCTACCGCCATCTCAAGCAAAAACAGGAGCCGAAACTCCATGAGCCTGTCCCCTTCAGCAACTATCTCAGGTGGTTGGCCCGGCAAGACCGCGAGGCGGCGTCGCGGTTTTGGGGGGAATATCTTACCGGATTGGAATCCCCCACCCGGCTGGAGTTCCATAACCGGCGCGCCGGCGCGGCGGGTTTCGAGCGTGACCGGCACACTATCGAGTTGCCTGTCCCCCTCTCCTCTGCCCTGACCCGGGCGGCCAACGACATGGAGGTCACCCTCAGCAATCTGATGCAGGCGGCATGGACCATTCTTCTGCACCGGTATTCCGGATCCTTTGATGTGGTTTTCGGCACTGTCATTTCGGGCCGGCATGTCCCCATCGAAGGTGTGGAACGGACTGTGGGCTTGTTTATCAATACCGCGCCCTTGCGGGTGAAGATGGCTGGAACGGATACTGTCGCGTCGCTGGCGAGCGACATTCGCGACACCATGGTCCAATGCCAGAGGTACAGTTATCTACCGCTCTCGGAGGCTGCACAGGCGGCGGGAATCGGCGGCTCGATATTTGAACACCTATTCGTCTATGAAAACTATCCGGTCCAGCCACAGGAGGCAGGCGACGAGTTTTCGTCGCAGGCGGGTTTCAAGATCACGGACCGCTCCGCCAGCGAGCAAACCAATTACAACCTGAATCTGCTGGCGATTCCGCGGGAACGGTTGGTTATCCGTTTCCAGTACAACGGCCTGGTCTACTCGCGAGACTTTGTCGAAGGATTGGGACAACATTTGTTGACGCTTTTGGAAGGCGTCGCCGCGGATCCGCGAATCTCCCTCGCCAACATGGAGATAGTGCCGCCGGAAGAGAAACAATTGATCATGCACGCGTTCAACGCCACCAACCGGGAGTTCCCGTCGCAAACCACCATCCATGAATGGTTTCTGCGACAAGCGCACACGACTCCCGCCGCCGCTGCGATCAGGGCTTCATCCCGGCGAAAGGCACAGGCGCCGGTTTATGACGTGATGCTGACCTATGACCAATTACTGCGAAGCGCCGCCGCCGTCGCCGCGTGTTTAGTTGAACGGGGCGTCGAGTCCGGTTCGCTGGTGGCGGTAATGGGGGAGCGGTCGTGTGAGGTGATGATCGCGATCTTCGCCGCGTTACTGGCAGGTTGCGCCTATATGCCGATTGATCCCGATTATCCCCTCGATCGGATCCTCTACATGCTCAACGACAGCAATGTAGGTTTTATGTTGTGCCATGGTCAAGGGGCGGCCGTGGCGGCGCTGGCCGGGCGATGGCGTGGCAGCGCGACGGCTATCGATTGTTTCTGCCGTCCCAAAGACGAAGAGCTTCCGCTTCCGGCGGTTCAAACAGACAGCCTGTCCCCGGCCTATATCATCTACACCTCCGGTTCCACCGGCCGTCCCAAAGGCGTTTTGCTGGAACATCGCCCACTCTGCAACCGTTTGCATTGGATGCAGGGGCAATATCCCGTCGGACCCGGCGACACCCTGCTCCACAAGACACCGTTCACCTTCGATGTGTCGGTGTGGGAGATCTTCTGGTGGTCAATAACCGGCGCTGCGGTCACGTTGTTGACGTCCGGCGGGGAGAAGGAGCCCGGTCTCATCGCCGAAGCTCTTGTGCTCAACCGGATCTCCGTCATCCATTTTGTCCCTTCCATGATGAAAGCGTTCCTTGATTTCATGCAAAACCGGGAGACGGCGTTTCGCCATCTACGCTGGCTGATTGCCAGCGGCGAGACCCTGACTGCGGCGTTGCAGTGTCGATTCAGGCGTTTGTTCGCAAACAGCGGGACCCGGTTGGCGAATTTATACGGACCAACCGAAGCGTGCATCGATGTAACCTTTTGTATTTGCCCTGACGATCGCGACCTCGAGCACGTTCCCATCGGCTCTCCCATCGACAACACCGTCATGATGGTGCTGGGACCGGAGGGCGGTCTTCAACCTATCGGGGTGGCGGGCGAACTCTGCATCGCGGGCGCTGGTCTTGCCCGCGGTTATCTGAACCGACCGGAACTCACCCATGACGCCTTTATCGAAGAGGGATTCGCCCGGATTCCCCGCTTTTACAAAAGCGGCGATCTGGCCTGCTGGCTGCCGGATGGA